>CANRPT010000021.1 GCA_947632565.1 uncultured Bacilli bacterium
TAAAAATCTGTGGTTTGAGTCACCTTCAACCAGTCCATAAAATTGGCTGTAATAAAATAGGAACAAATCCACAGTGCGATTTTTATTATACATCTAGATGTATAATAAAAAAATATAAATAGAAAGGGATCAATTAATAAGAAATTAATTAATATTTCTATAGGATTGATTATACGTGATATGATGAATTTTTCAATTGAAAATATTAGTGTGAGTAGTAAAGATCAAAAAGAAATTTTAAAAGATTTTTCTCTTTGTATTCATCCTGGAGAAATTCATGTCATTATGGGACCTAATGGAACAGGAAAAAGTACGCTTTCTAAAGTTATCATGGGAAGTCCTGATTATTTGGTTACAAAAGGGGATATTTTGATCGATCAAGAAAGTATTTTATCCTTGAATACTACCGAAAGAAGTCGAAAGAAAATCTTTTTAGCAATGCAATCTCCTCTTAGTATTGAAGGAGTTACCAATAGTGAGTTTTTAAGGACTGCATTATCTAGTCAAGAAGAAAAAAATGTTCCGATTTATACCTTTATGCAAGAAATGGAACAGCGTATGCAAGAATTAAAGATGGATCCTAGTATGATGCATCGTTCTATTAATCAAGATTTTTCTGGTGGAGAACGAAAGAAAAATGAAATCTTACAAATGCGAATGTTAAAACCAAAGTTTGTGATTTTAGATGAGTTGGATTCTGGATTGGATGTAGATAGTTTAAAAATTGTTTGTGACAATATTCATACCTATTTAACGGAAAACCCAGATACTTCTGTTTTAATCATTACTCACTACACCAGAATTTTAGATTATTTAAAACCAAACTATGTGCATATTATGGAAAAGGGAACAATTGTTGCAACTGGAGATTTTTCTTTGGCCAAACAAATTGAAGAAAATGGATTTGGTTGTGTGATTGCAGTAAGTGAGGAAAAAGTTCATGAATAAAATAATAATGAACAGGAAAGATTTCAATATTTGGAAAGAAGATTCTTACACTTTTCAAGAAGATGAGAATCTTGTTTTGGAGGTAGAAAACTTATCAAAAGAAATCTCTTTTACTGTTTGTCCTAATTGTGTAGTAGCACTTACCTTATTGGCAATAAATTCTAATTTTTCCTTTTCTATTACCTTAGAAGAAAATAGTAAATTAGAAATGAATCTCTTTTTAGTAAATGGTAGTTGTTTATTAAGTACTGTTTTAAAAAAAGAAAGAGCAGAATTTATTTTTCATTCGAGCATGATTTCTAGTGAAAATAGAAAGCATACAATCTCTGCTTCCCATCAAGCAAGTAATACAATAAGTAGAATCTATAACCATGGATTGAGTTTAAACAACGCAACAATTATTATCGATGTAAGTGCTTCTATTCCGAAAGAAGCAAAAAACTGTATTGCTAGTCAAGATAATCAAATAATAGAACTTATTCCTAGTTTGTCGCAAATTAATCCTAATCTTTATATTGAGAACTATGAAGTTGAAGCAAGTCATGCAGCTTATGTAGGAGAATTCAAAGAAGAACAATTATTTTATCTGATGAGTAGAGGAATTTCTAAAAAAGATGCCAAACTATTACTATTAAAAGCATTTTTATTCGGACATTTAAACTTATCAGAAGAACAAAAAGAAAAACAAGAAAGATTAATTCTTTCTGAAATCAAGAAGGAGGTGGAAGAATGAAGCGAGAAGATTTTCCCATCTTAAAAAATGATCTAATTTATTTTGATAACGGTGCTACTACTTTAAAACCTCAAGTAGTAGTCGATAGTATGATTGATTATTATACGAATTATACGGCAAATGCTCATCGAGGGGATTATGATAATAGTTTAAAAGTAGATATGAAATATGAAGAAGTACGTACCAAAGTAAAGAATTTTATTCATGCGAAAAGTGAAAGAGAAATTATTTTTACGAGTGGGGCAACAGATTCTTTAAATCGAATAGTTTTTGGATATATGAAAACTCATTTAAAACAAGGAGATGAAGTTTTAATTACCAAAGCAGAGCATGCTTCCAATGTCTTACCATGGCTAGAATTAGAGAAAGAAATCGGAATTGTTGTAAGATATATTCCTCTAGAAAATCATTTGGTTACGATGGAAAATGTAGAAAAGAGTATCACGGAAAAAGTAAAAGTAATTTCTTTAGCCCATGTTACCAATGTCTTAGGAGATATTAGACCAATTGCGGAAATTGGGAAATTATGTCAAGAAAAAAATATCTTGTTAGTCGTAGATGGAGCTCAAAGTGTTCCCCACAGGAAAGTAGATGTAGAAGAATTAGAAATTGATTTCTTAGCTTTTTCAGCTCATAAAATGTTAGGACCAACTGGTGTTGGTGTACTATATGGAAAAGAAAACTTATTGGAAGAAATGAAACCATTAGAATTTGGTGGTGGAATGAATGCTAGTTTTGCATCAAGTGGGGAAGTGGAATATAAAAGTCTGCCAAGTAGATTAGAAGCAGGAACTCCTCCAATAGCAGAAGTAATAGGAATGGGAGCAGCAATTGATTATCTAGAAGAAATTGGAATGGATCAAATTCATCGCTATGAGATCGAATTAAAAAAATATTTTCTAGAAAAAGCAAAAGAAGTAGATAAATTAGTAATATATAATCCGGATATTGAAAGTGGATTAATTGCTTTTAATATCGATGGAGTATTTAGTCAAGATACTGCAGTTTATTTGAATCATTATCATATCTGTGTAAGAGCAGGAAATCACTGTGCTAAAATTTTAAAAGAAGATTTATTTGTAAAAAATACTTGTCGTATTAGTTTTTATTTTTATAATACCAAAGAAGAAATAGATCAGCTAATTACAGTATTAAAAAATGCAAAAGATCTCTTTCAAATTGTGTTATCATAAGAATAGAGGTGTAGAAATGGATCCAGCATTAAAAAGACAAATTTTATTAGAACACTATCAAAATCCAAGTCATCATGGATTGGTAGAAAATAGGGATTATATCAAAATCAATACGAATAATGAAAGTTGCATTGATAACCTAGATATTATGTATAAAATAGAAGATGGAAAGATTGCAGATATTCGTTTTGATGGAGAAGCATGTGCGATTTCTACTAGTGCTACCAGTATTATGATTGATACTTTCCTTGGAAAGACATTAGAAGAAGCAAGTGAGATTTTAGAAAATTACGAAAATATGTTAAATGAAAAGGAATATGATGAAAAGTTATTAGGAGATTTAAAACTATACTGTGATATTTCGAAACAACCAAATCGTAAAAAATGTGCTTATCTTCCCTTTGAATCTTTCAAGAAAGTATTAGAAAGCCAAAGAAGAAATGGGTGATTCTTGTGGAAATCAAAGGATTAAATCAAGAAAAAATCAAAGAGATATCAAACTATAAACAAGAAGATTCCTGGGTATTAGATTATCGTATCAAAAGTTATGAATTATTTCAAAAATTAGAAAATCCTTCTTTTGGACCAAAGATTCATTTGGATTTTTCAAAAATTATTTATTATAAAACACAAGAGGACTCGATGAAAAATGATTGGAATCAAATTTCTTGTAGTATTCGTGATGAATTAGCATCTGTTGGCGTATTAGAAAGTGAAAAACATTTGGATGGAATGGGAGTTCAATACGAGAGTGAAGTCATCTATCATAATATGTTAGAAGAATTAGAAAAAAAGCATGTCATCTTTACTTCTATGGAAGAAGGATTAAAAAAATATCCAGAAATTGCGAAAAAATATTTTGGAAAGATTGTATCCAATAGCGATAATAAATTTGCTGCTTTAAATAGTAGTGTATTTAGTGGAGGAAGTTTTATTTACATTCCTCCTCATACTACTTTAGATCGACCTCTACAAAGTTATTTTAGGATTAATAGTAGGAGTATGGGACAGTTTGAAAGAACTTTAATTATAGTAGATGATGATAGTAGTCTTCATTATATTGAAGGCTGTACTGCTCCTAATTATAGTGAATCTAGTTTGCACGCTGCAGTTGTGGAAATTTACGTAGGTAAAAATAGTAAATGTCGTTATAGTACTGTCCAGAATTGGGCAACAAATGTAAATAATTTGGTTACTAAAAGAGCTTTAGTAGATACCAATGGAGTGATGGAATGGATTGATGGAAATATTGGAAGTCTCACTACCATGAAATATCCCTGTTGTGTTTTAAAAGGAGACAATTCTAGTGGTACATGCATTACGATAAGTGTTGCTTCGAAAAATCAAGAACAGGATACGGGTGCTAAAATGATTCATTTAGGGAAAAATACGAAGAGTACAATTATTTCAAAAAGTATTGCTCGTAATGGAGGAAATGCTACTTATCGTGGAAAAGTAGATATTAAAGAAAGTGCCGAAAATAGTAGTGCTATGGTAAAATGTGATACTTTAATCTTAGATGAACTTAGTAAAAGCGATACCATTCCTGTCAATATCTGTAGAAATAATACCAGTAATATAGAACATGAAGCTACCGTTTCTAAAATTAGTGGGGAAAAATTATTTTATCTGATGAGTCGTGGATTAGACCAAGAAAAAGCTACTGAATTAATTCTGCTAGGATTTATTGAAAAGTTCCGAGAAGAGTTACCGATGGAGTATGCAGTTGAATTAAATCAACTTTTGAAAAAAAATTTATAAAAGTATGCATTTTATATATTGAAAAAAAAGAAAGAGTGAATTTTTAAAATTCCGAAGGGAAATTTAGAAAATTCATTCTTTTTTCTGCCTCAAATTTCTAAAAGAGTGATTTGCAGGGATATTTTTTTTCGTGTATGATACCTGCCAAGAAAGGAGGAATTTTATGTTAAACCAATTAGTTTTAGTAGGAAGATTAGTTCGTAAACCAGAGCTAAGAGAAGCAGAAAATGCCAAAAAATATAGTTTTATTACGCTAGCTGTTCCTAGAAGTTTTAAGAACATGAATGGGGAATATGATACGGATTTTATCGAATGTACACTTTGGGATAATATTGCTTTAAATACAGTAGAATACTGTAATAAAGGAGATATTATTGGAGTAAAAGGACGTATTCAAACCAGAACAGTGGAAAAGGATAACAATAAAAAATATGTCTTAGAAGTGATTGCAGAAAAAGTAACCTTTTTATCTTCTAACAAGAATAAAGAAGAGTAGTTTCTAATTAGTTAACTTACCTCAAAAAACGACAGGATTTCACTATAATGTACCTATATTATGGAAGTAATTGAGGTGTTATAATGATTCTATTTAGTAAAAGATTGAAAGAATTACGAAAGAAAGCTGGTTTTACTCAAAAAGAATTAGGTGCTAAAGTTGGTGTTACAAAGGTTAGTATTTGTTGCTATGAAAATGGTACTAGAACACCAACTTTAGATACCTTAATAGATCTTGCCAATGCTTTAGAGGTTGAGTTATCCTATTTAATGGGAGTAGATTATTTCGTGGTTGCAGAGGATGATAAACACTGCTCTATCAATGTTGCAAAAGATGAAATCGAATTAATTCGTGAACTTCGTATGCATATTAAATTATATGAAAGATTGTTAGAAGATCCCAAAAGAACCATGGAACATATTGAAAAGAAAATTTTTTAAAACACAAGAGCTTGAAAAACATCACACTTTTGTGTTTTTCTTTTCTTTTTTTCGTTTTATGATATACTGAATTTAAAGTAGAGGAAATATATGAAAAAAGAATTAGAAAAAATATTAAATCAAATTGAAAATCTATATTTTGATGAAAATGTATCTTCTAAGCAGAAAGAATTATCCCAGTTGTGGACAAGATATTATCAGTTATCTTCTAGTTATCAAATTGAGCTTCCTAAAGCGTATGATTTATATTTATTGGGGGAAAACCTTTGTTATGTAATAGATATTGAAAATTCCTACCAAACAGATTTAAAAATTCCTTTAGAAATTATCAAAAAATTAAAACTAGTAATAGAGGAAAATCAAAAACAACATCAACTTGTATCAGGAATTACCTTCGAAGAAGCAAATACCTTTTTAACTTGGGTAATAAAACATACTTGGAATTATCTTTCTTCTTTTGGAATTGATATAAAAACCAATTCTTTGAATGGTTTTTGTGAAATTGCACAACTAGCTAGTATTTACCCTTTAGAACAATTTGGTTTATCAGTAACCAAAAATACTGCAGAAGCTAGTTTTGGATATATATTTCACCATGTTTTTGGAACGGTAGAAATTCCAATTTCACAAGAAAATAGAATTCAAAATCAAATTTTTTTAATTGATCCAACCTATAAGCAATTTTTTACAGTTGTGAGATGCAATTTTGGAAGATTTTATGCCAAAGAAGAAAATACAGGAAAAATAGTTGCACCAGATCCAGGTTATTTTATGAAAACACGAGAAGAAATAAATATTTGCCAAGAATTAATTTCCAAAGGGTATCTTCCTCTTACAGAAGAAGTAGCAAAAATTTATGGGACAGGTTTTCAAAAAGCCTCTATTTCTCTAAAAAATACTGCTTATTACAATCAAATTTCTTCCTATACAGGAAAAGATTATCTACAAAAAATCAAAACATCAGGAAAAGATTATATGATGAATCCGCGAGACCTAGAAGGATATGATTGGAAAATAGATTTTTCTAATCATAAAAATATTTCAAAAAGATAAGAAATTGATATGATTCTTTGCTATAATAGAAATAAGATAAAAATAGGAGGAAAAGTATGAAAAAAACAAAAAAAGGTTTTACCTTAATAGAAATGTTAACCGTTATTGTGATTCTAGGAATTATTTTAGCTGTTGCACTACCAACTGTTGCAAATATTAGGAATCGCAACAATCAAGATTTATATAATGCTCATATGAAGATAGTAGAAGAAGCAAGTAACTTGTTTATCCAAGAATATAAAGGACAGCTGATGAATAATCCTGCTACTTGCTTTCAAATCAATTATCAAACTTTAATAGAAAAAAAATTAGTAAAAGAATCAAAAATTACCTGTTCTGGAACTATTATTCTAACAAAATCGGGGAATGGAAAGAATATCAGTCCATCTTATTCCTTAACCTGTAACGATGATGATAACCATTCTTATAGTACAACAGATACGATTCCAACTGGTTGTGTAACATTTCAAACAAATGAAAGAGATACTTAATTGAAAAAAATAACTTTTCATGATAAAATGATATCAAGAGGTGATAACATGGATTCAGATACAACACTGTATTCGGTAGAAGAATTTGATCAAGCATTGGTGGAAGCAGTATTACAGGAAGTATCACTTGCTCTAAAAGAAAAAGGATATGATTCGACAAATCAAATAGCTGGATACTTAATGAGTGGTGATCCAGGTTATATTTCATCCTATCGTGATGCCAGAAAAAAAATAGTTAGTATTGATCGAAATAGAATTTTAGAGTTTTTATTAAAAAAAGCTTTAGGAGAAGAAAATTGAGATATCTAGGATTAGATTTAGGAACAAAAACTTTAGGACTTGCCTTATCTGATAGTTTAGGAATGATTGCTACAGGTTATAAAATTTTAAAACATGAAGAAGATTATGATAGCTTAATTCCAAAGCTAAAAGAAGAAATTGAAAAAAATGATATTGGTGCTTTTGTTTTGGGATTTCCTAAAAATATGAATAACACGATTGGAGAAAGAGGAGAAGTAAGTCTAGCTTTTCAAAAAAAATTAGAAGATGCTTTTCACCTTCCGGTTTATTTACAAGATGAGAGATTAACAACAAAACAAGCAGAAAGTTTGTTGATTGCAAACGATACTAGCAGAAAAAAAAGAAAGAAAGTAATAGATAGTATGGCTGCAACGATTATTTTGCAGAGTTACTTAGATAGAAAGGATTAAATTATGAAAGAAAATACATTTAAAATGATTACAGAGGAGGGACAAGAAGTTACCTGTAATGTCCTATTTACCTTTGATAGTGAAGAAACAAAAAAAAGTTATATTGCTTATACAGATAATACTTATGAAGCAGATGGGAGTATTAAAGCATATGCTGCAGTATATCACCCAGAGGATTTAAATAAGGGATTTGAACCAATTGAAACGGAAAAAGAGTGGAAGGTAGTAGAAACTATTTTACAGACAATTCAGGAAGAAGTTCGTAATAAAATGACTCAGAAAAATAATGAAGGAGAAAGTAGCGAGCAATAAGCTCGTTATTTGTTGAAAAAGAATGAAGAAGTTATGTAATATTACTCTTGGAGTTTTAATTTTTTTTACTGTTGTAATTATAGGAGTCTGTCTTTTTTATAATTATCAATTAACTCCTGTTATGAAAACAAATGATATCGTTGAATTAGAAATACCCAATAATACTACATCTCGTGGGATTGCTTCTATTTTAAAAGAAAACAAATTAATACGAGATGAAAAAATCTTTTTAATTTATATAAAATTAATGAAAGTTAGTAATATGAAAGCTGGATACTATGATATTCCAGCAAATTCTGGTGTTAAAAATATAGTTGCTATCTTACAGGAGGGTTCAAAGAAAAATCCTAATGAGATTTCTATTACTTTTAAAGAAGGAATAAATATAAGAAGTTTTGCAACAATTGTAAGCCAAAATACGAATAATAGTTATGATAGTATACTAGAACTATTAAAAGATGATAATTATCTACAGGAATTAATTGATACCTATTGGTTTATTGGCGAAGAAATCAAAAATAATAAATTATATTATTCTTTAGAAGGATATTTGTTTCCAGATACTTACTTTTTTTCTAGTAAAGAGGTAACTACGCAAGAAATTATTACCAAGATGCTAAATCAAATGGGAAAAGTTCTATTGGAATATCGTGATGAAATGGAAAAGAGTTCTATGAGTGTTCATCAAATTTTAACTCTTGCTTCTTTAATTGAAAAAGAAGGAAAAAAAGTAGATTTTCAAAATATTTCTTCTGTTTTTCATAATCGTTTAGCTATTTCTATGCCTCTACAAAGTTGTGCTAGTGCATATTATGGATTAGGATTAGAATTTAATGAGTTGGGAATTGCGAACAATGAAGTAATTTCTCCTAAAAATGACTATAATACTTATCAATTAAATGGATTACCCATTGGACCCATTTCTTTACCTGGTAAAGATACAATTGAGGCAGCTCTTTTCCCAAATACTACAGAATACTTATATTTCTTATCTGACAATCAGCAAAAAACTTATTTTTTTAAAACATATCAAGAACACCAAGAAATGGAAAACAAATTAAAAGCAGAAGGAAAATGGTATAGATAGGAGAAACTTATTTATGGTAACAAATGTAGAAGCAATGATTCGTGATATCAAAAAGTATGCATTAGAAAATAAAATTCCAATTATTCAAGATGAAGGAATTGACTTTTTAACAACATTTTTAATTCAAAAACAAATCAAAAATGTTTTAGAAATAGGAACTGCTATTGGATATTCAGCAATTATGATGGCACTTGCTAGTCCTAATTTAAAAATAACGACAATTGAAAGAGATGAAACACGCTATTTAGAAGCTGTAAAGAATATCAAAAAATTTCAATTAGAAGATCGAATTACTTTAATTTTTCATGATGCTTTAGAAGTTAATATAGAAGGGGAGTTTGATTTAATTTTTATCGATGCAGCGAAAGGACAAAATATTCATTTCTTTGAAAAATACGAAAAAAATTTAAGTAAATCAGGATATATTATTACGGATAATATGAACTTCCATGGGCTAGTAGAAAAAGAAGAAAATGAAATACCTAGTCGTAATTTAAGGGCCTTAGTTCGTAAAATTAAAGAATATCGAGAATTTTTAGAAAATAATCAAAACTATCAAGTAGAATTTTTAAATATAGGAGATGGACTTGCAGTTGCTAGAAAGGAGTAAAAATAGTGAATACAAGTGAGAAACTAGTAGATAAAATAATAGAATATGTCATAAAAAAAGAGAAAAGAAAGCAAGATGAAAGGAAAGAAAAAGAACGTAGATTTTTTTTAGAAGAAAAAAAGAAAATGGGACTAACGGAAGAAGAAAGAATTCATCCATCAGATAGTAAAGCATTAGAAATAGGCGATTATATTACGAATGTAGAAATATTAGAAGCAATTACTCGTCTTGATGATTATGGTAAAACATATACGGAATATCACCATCGCGTTACCTATATTGATGGTAGTAAAAAAGACTTCATGGTAAATGTTATGCTATCAGGAGTTCCTATACCTGATAATTGTAACCAAACTCCAAAAGTAAAAATAATCGAAAACTACTAGTGGAAAATAATTTGTAATAAGAAGAATTGTTGGTAAGAAAAATAAAAACAAATTGAATGATTGACAGACGATAAGAATAAGAATATAATAAAATACGTTTTTAAAAAGGTGGTGGTTGTTATGACAAATAGAGAGGAAATTGAATTATTTTTAAAGGAAAGTGGAATTGTAGAAGAAAATTTAACAGAAAAACAAATGCTAAAAATTCTAAGAAATATAATTGATAAATGTAAAATCGATTCAGATTGTCTAGAAATTGATTATCATAAAAATCCAGAAAAAATGACTAAAAATGATTTTATTGATATTTTAGATAAACTAGAATTGAAGAAAGTGAAAACTTATTATTACCTTTTAAAAGTAAAACAGATGCAAAAAGATAACCGTATTGGAAGAAGAAGAGAAGTAGTAAAAAAAGTAAAACAGAAAATCTTAGGAAGATAGGAATTCTATCTTTTTTTTGTAAATTTGCTTTTTTCTAAAATTTAAGATAAACTAAAGATAGTGAGAAAAGTATGGAAAAATTAGATTTATATCAATATGAAAGAAATTTATGGGAACAAGGAATAGAATTGGTTGCTGGAATGGATGAAGTGGGAAGGGGACCTTTAATTGGACCTGTTGTAACTGCTTGTGTTATTTTGCCAAAGGATTTTTATTTAAAAGGATTAACCGATTCTAAAAAATTAAGTGAGAAAAAAAGAGAAGAATTTTATTCTTATATTATGGAACATGCTTTAAGTATTGGAATTGGGATGATGGATGAAAAGGTAATCGATGAGGTAAATATTTATGAAGCTACGAAATTGGCTATGTATCAAGCCGTACAGAATAGTAAAGTTGTCCCAGAACATGTTCTAATTGATGCGATGAAGTTAGAAAAACTTCCAATGCCTAGTACCTCCATTATCAAAGGAGATAGTAAAAGTATCTCCATCGCGGCAGCTAGTGTCGTTGCGAAGGTAACAAGAGATCACATGATGATAGAATTAGGAAAAAAGTATCCGATGTATGGTTTTGAATCTCATAAGGGATATCCTACGAAAAAACATATTGAAGCCATTCAAAAATATGGATTAATTGACGGATATCGTCTTACTTTTCAACCCATTGCCAGCATGGTAAAAAAGGATATTGCCAAACAAAATAAAAAAAATTATAATAAATAGAAAAGGAGAGGTAGCATGAATACAATAGAAGAAGAAAAATTAAATCAAAGAGAAGATAATTTTATGAAAGATAGAAGAATAGAAAAAGAAACGTATGCTATTATCAATTATTTTCAATTATTTGAAAAAGCTTTTTTAATGCAGGATATTTGCATTCAGCGAAAAGAAACTTATATGTTAATTGGTGGACCAAGATCTTTCAATCGTTTGATTCTTGATTGTGAGCAAGGATATATTGATATTTTTAAAAATAATCTTCGTGATTTATTAAGAACTTTACAGGAAAATACAAGTCAATTAAAAAGTCCTTTCACATCTCATACCGTAATTGGAGAAGAACAGTTGCAACTAGCAGAAATCATTTTGGAAAAATATGATTATTATTTGAAAGAAGAATGTAGCATTGAAGAAAATGCCTATTTAGAATTATGTGCTTTTCCCATTCCAGAAGAAAGTTTAAAAAAATTAGCTTCTCTTCAACCAAAACAGAAAAAATTAGGAGAAAGATAATCTAAAAATCTTTCTCTTTTCATATACTCTCTTAGGAGAGTGATATTTTGTATCAACCATATATTTTAAAATATGATGATGATAGTTTAGAACCAGAAATTAGTAAAAAAACAGTAGAGATTCATTATCATAGACATTATCTCAATTATTTAAAAAATTTGAATGAGATTTTACGAAAAAATAATTATTTTTTTCAGTATCCGAAAGAAGAGTTATTTGAAAATATCGATATTTTTCCAGAAGCGGACAGAAATACAATTCTTTTTCACTTGGGAGGAGTGGTGAATCATGAACTTTATTTTAGCAGTATGAACAAGAATAAAAATTTGAAAATTCCAGAACCACTTCATAGTCATTTGATAGAAAAATTTGGAAATATCGAAAATTTCATGAATCAATTTTTAGAACGAGCAAGTTCTTTACAAGGTTCTGGTTATACTTTTTTGGCAGTAAAACCAAATCAAGAACTTTTTCTTTTGAATTTACCGAATCAAGAAAGCCCTTACCTTTATCAAATGCAACCTATTCTAGCAATTGATGTATGGGAACATGCTTATTATTTGGACTACTATAATAATAGAAAAAAGTATATAGAAGAATTCTTAAAACTGATAAATTTTACAGAAGTAAATCGAAAATATCAAGAAATTTTAAAAAAAGAGAAGTAATTTTCTTTTTTCTTTGGTATAGTATATTAGAAAATAAATTTGACAAATTGCCAAAGTTCAAGTATAAATTTAATGGAGGGTGTGATTTTGTGGCAAAAAATTTAGTAATTGTGGAGTCTCCTGCAAAAAGTAAAACAATTGAAAAATATTTAGGAAAGGATTATCATGTTGTTTCCTCTAAAGGACATATTAGAGATTTGGCTACTACAGGAAAATACGGATTAGGAGTAGATATTGAGAATCATTTTGAACCAGTTTATACTTTTATTAGTGGGAAGAAAAAATTAGTAAGCGAATTAAAAAAACAAGTAAAAGAAGCCGATAAAGTATATCTTGCTACCGACCCTGATCGTGAAGGAGAAGCAATTAGTTGGCATTTAAAAGAAGCACTAGAAATTAAAGAAAAAGATTATGAACGTGTGTTATTTCATGAAATTACCCATGATAAAGTATTGGAAGCATTCAAAGAACCTAGAAAAATAGATGAAGATTTGGTAAAAAGCCAAGAAACAAGAAGAATTTTAGATCGAATTATTGGGTTTCGTTTATCGAAATTAATGCAAAGTAAAACAGGAGGAACCAGTGCTGGAAGAGTACAGAGTGTTGCTTTAAAGCTAATTGTAGATCGTGAAAGAGAAATTCAATCTTTTATTCCAGAAGAATATTGGACAATTACAGCAATCTTTCCAGATTTTGAAGCGGAATTATTTGAGTATCAGAAAAAGAAAGTAGAAATAAAGAAGGAACAAGAAGCTGATGAAATTTTAAGTAAATTAACTAGGGATTATACTTTAGTGAATGTAGAAGAAAAATTAAAAAATAAAAATAGTAAACCTCCATTTATAACTAGTACCTTACAACAAGAAGCAGCTAATAAACTAGGATTTCCTGCCAAAAAAACAATGAGTTTAGCACAGAAATTATATGAAGGAATTGATTTAGGAAAGGAAACTGTTGGTTTAATTACTTATATGAGAACAGATTCCATTCGTCTATCAGATGAATTTGTTGGAGCAACAAAAAATTATATTGAAAAAAATTACGGGAAAGAATATGTTGGATATCAAAAACAAAGTAAGAAAACAGAAAACATACAAGATGCGCATGAAGCAGTACGTCCAACTAGTATTTTGAGAACTCCAGATTCTGTAAAATCTTATTTATCTCATGATGAATTGGATTTATATCAATTGATTTATTACCGTAGTTTAGCATCTTTAATGACAGCAGCAAAAGTAAATCAGACAACAGTTATTTTTAATAACCAAGACTATTTATTTAAAACAACAGGTCAAGTATTAGTATTTGATGGTTATTTAAAAGTATATCAAGACTATGAAACAAGTGAAGAAAAAGTTCTTCCAGAATTTCATCAAAAAGTTTATCAAACAGAAGCATTAGAAAAGAAACAACACTTTACTTCTCCACCAGCAAGATATAAAGAAGCAAGCCTGATTCAAGAAATGGAAAAACTTGGAATTGGTAGACCTTCTACTTATGCAACGATTATTAGTAATATTAGAGATCGTGGATATGTAGAAATGGAAGATAAAAAGTTTGTTCCAACTCCAATTGGATTTGAAGTAACCGATAAATTGCAGGAGTTCTTTAGTGATATTATCAATGTAGAATATACTGCTAATATGGAAAATGATTTAGATAAAATTGCCTCTCATGAGGAAAATAATCTTAAAGTACTAGAAGAATTTTATCAAAAATTTGAACCAATCTTAGAAAAGGCTTTTGGAGAAATGGAAAAGAAAAAGCCACAAGAAACAGGAGAAATTTGTCCAGAGTGTGGAAACCCTTTAGTAATTCGCAAAGGGCGTTATGGAGAATTTACAGCTTGTAGCAATTATCCAGAATGTAAATATATTAAAAAAGAAGAAAGGACTGTAAAAGAAATTATGGAGTGTCCTATCTGCAAGGTTGGAAAGATTGTAGAAAAGAAAACCAAAAAAGGAAAAGTTTTCTATGGATGCAATAATTACCCAAAATGTAAAGTTGCTACTTGGGATATGCCAACAGGAGAAATCTGTCCTAATTGTGGAAGTTTATTGATAGAAAAAAATAAAAAAGTAAAATGTAGTAATCCAGAATGTAAATTTGAGAAATAGATCATTATTTTAAAATTTTAGAGGCAAGGGATTGAAAGATAGTATCACTACAGAGTTTCACAAATCTTACTTTTTCTTTTGTTTCTATCATAAAAAATTCTTTCTTTTAGAAAATAAATAACTTTTCACCTCTATCTCCTTTATTTTCTTATAGTATTATTTAAAAAAATGAAGAATGACTAAAAAATCACGAAAAAAGTAAAAAAAGCGAAAGCCTTACATGAAACCTGTAAAGCTTTCGTTTATTATTTAGGAGTGTAGACTAGCATTTTAGTAATGATAATTAATACAACTTATGCATCAAAAAAAGGTTTATATAGGTCGATATAAATCCATATCTTTATATGGATTTTTTGGATCAATTTTATCTACAAATAAAATCCCATTTAAATGATCGATTTCATGTTGAAAAGCAATCGCTAATTCTTCGCGGGCTCTTACTTTTATTTTATTTCCATCCATATCATATCCTTCTACTGTTACTCTTGCATATCTTGGTACAATTCCTTCACATTCACGATTTACACTAAGACAACCTTCTCCATCCTCTACATAAATCATTTCCGTAGAGTTAGAAACAATTTTAGGATTAATCACAATATAAGAATCAAAACCATCTTCTACTTCTTGCACAATCACAATATATCTTTTAGGAACTCCGATTTGAATGGCAGCCATTCCCATTCCTGGTCTTAAATTATATTTTTCAGCCATCTCTTCAATTTGACTATTGACTAAATACTCTTCCATTAATTTCATATTCTTTTTATCCTCTTTGGTAAGTGGAAAAGTAACTTCTTCACTGATTAATCTTAAACGTTTATCTTTTTCATCTAAAATATCTTTCATTTTTAGCATAATATCACCACTTCCACTGTATTTTATCACTTTTTATGTTATTTGTGAAGTAAAAGGAAAAAAATAGGTATTCTAGGAAGAATACCTATTTTATGATTAATGAGCAAATCTAGATCCAATCACGATAACTAATAAGATGAATAATACTAAAACAATAGCATAATTGGAACTGTTATTACCACTATATGGATAGTATGGAGCGTATACTGGAGTAGCATATCCGCTATTGCAACCACAGCTAGATCCAAAAGATCCCCCGTAATTATACATAACTTTCCCTCCTTCTTTGTTTTCTAATATAAAGTATTCCAAAAGGGTAAATTATGTTATTATAAATGTCTACTTTTGTTAAGTTATGGGTTTTCACATTTCCAAAAAAAGAAAGTTATGATATGATAAAGAAGAAAGTAGGGTAGAAAGATGAAAAAGATTTTAAAAGACATTGACAAACCATTATTTCTTCTTTCTACCATTTTATTTATTTTTGGTCTTATTATGATTTTTTCTTCTTCTAATATTACTGCATTTATGAAGTATGCTACAAGTCCCTATCGTTATTTTTTAAAACAAACATTTATTTTAATAATAAGTTTTATTTTAAGTATCGTTTTATTAAAGTTTCATAGCAAATGCTATTATTATTTGTCCCAATTTTGTGTTTATTTAATAGGAATAGTGCTTGCTTTATTACTGGCTTATGGATCTGTTAAGAATCAAGCTGTTAGTTGGATTAATTTTGGATTTTTTTCTTTTCAACCTAGTGAACTTGCTAAAATTGTGATAATCGTTTTTCTTTCTTGCTATTATGATAAGAAAAAAGATCAGTTAGATCAATACAAAGTAGTATTATATCCGATTGTATTAGCAGCAATTATTGCCTTTTTTATCTTTGCACAACCCGATTTAGGAACTACGATTATTTATACTTTAATTGTAGCATCTATTTTCTTTATGGCTCCTATTTCCCAAGAAATTAGAAATAAAATGTTATTATTAATCTTAGGTGGAGTGATGATTGCCGCTATGGTTTTAGTAGGAGTAGGAGGAAAACTAATCAATAGTGAGCAACTAGAACGTTTTGATTTTAAAGAACCCTGTAGTAAAGAAAAGTTTTATGGAAGTGGAAATCAAGTATGTAATGGCTATATTGCGATTAATCATGGTGGATTATTAGGAACTGGACTCGGTCAGAGTACCCAAAAATATTTATACTTACCAGAAGCACATACAGATTTTATTTTTGCGATTATTGTAGAAGAATTAGGATTTGTTAGTTCTATTATTTTATTTGTTTTATATTTTTTGTTAATAGGAAGAATTATTAAGATTGGAAAGGATAGCTATAATACTAGAGGATTTTTAATTTGTATGGGAGTAGCTATTTATATTGTTTTACATATTTTTGTGAATTTAGGAGGAATTTTAGGAGTGATTCCGATGACAGGAGTACCGCTTCCTTTTATGAGTTACGGAGGAAGTTTTTCCATGAGTTTAATCCTTGCTCTAACTCTTGTCCAAAGAATTAATGTAGAAAATCGTCAATTTTTAGAAAAAAAACAAAAAAAATTGCAGTTTTCGAAGACAATTTCTAAAAAAAGTAAATAATCTCTATAGGAGGTTATTTTTTTATGGAAAAATTAGAAGATTTAAAAGAGTTCTTATTAGAACACAAAATTTATTGGATAGGAGGTATTGGTATTTTGATTTTGGTAATCATAGGATCTTTCTGTTATTACCATCAAATTCCAAAACAAGAGATTTACTTAGAAGAAACAAAAAAAGAAAATTTAGAAAAAGAGGAAACAAAAGAAAATACAGAGTGCTATTTGTCTGTTGATATCAAAGGAGAAGTAAAAAATCCAGGACCTTATCAATTAAAATGTGATAGTAGAGTCCAAGATGCGATTCTTATAGCAGGAGGAGTAACAGAACAAGCAGATACTTCTGTCTTAAACTTAAGTAAAAAAGTGAAAGATGAAATGGTAATTGTAGTTTATACAAAGGAAGAAGTAAAAAACTTGACGAAAACAAAGGAACAGGAACAAAAACAAGAAGAAGCATGTAAGAAACAGGAAGAAGTGGTAAATGATGCTTGCATAACAGAAGAAGATAAGATAGAAAGTCCGACAGTGGAAGATAGTAATCAAGTTCAAACAAATATAGAAAATAATTCTAGTTCAACAGAATCAATTAAAGTTTCTTTAAATCAAGCTACTTTAGAACAGCTCATGACATTATCTGGAATTGGAGAAAGTAAAGCGAAAAGTATCATTGAATATCGAAACCAAAATGGTAGTTTTCAATCTATTGAAGAAATTAAAAACGTAAAAGGAATAGGGGATAAGATATTTGAAAAAATTAAAGATAATCTTACACTCTAAGTGGTTTTCTCTTCTTTTATTTTTTCTCTTCCTTTTCTCTTGCCTTTTTTCTTTTCTTGTCCCCAAAACAAGTAAAATTAATCCAAATCAATCTTCCTTTTCAGGACAAATCACCAATTTTAAAGTGGATGGGGATTATGTATCTATCGATATAAAGGGAATAGAAAAAATAAAAGGAAGTTATTATTTTAAGACTTTAGCAGAAAAAAATCAGTTTCTCAATAACTACCAATTAGGGGATTTTATTATTGTTACTGGTACTTTCGAAAGACCGAAAAAGAATACGGTTCCAAACTTATTCAATTATCGAGCATACTTAGAAAGAAAAAATATTTTCTATATTTTGTCAATTGATACCATTCAAAAACAGAGAGAGAATTCTTCTTTCTTTTATTACATCAAAAATTGGATCATTCAAAAGCTAGAAGGAAAAAAAGAAAAATGTTATTACTATGCTTTTTTCTTAGGAGATACTAGTTATATAGAAGATTCTATTTTAAAAACTTATCAAGAAAATGGAATTAGTCATTTGTTTGCGATTTCTGGAATGCATATTTCTTTTTTTAGTGGAATTCTTCTTTTCCTTTTAAAAAAATTAGGAATGAAAGAAAACAAAAGATATTTGATTACAATTTTTTTCTTACTATTTTATATGTTTTTATCAGGAAGTAGTCCATCTGTTAGTAGAGCCGTAATCTTTTTTATTTTCCTTCATATCAACAAGATAGGGAAATTAGAACTATCAACCTTAAAAATCTTTTTCTTTACTTTTTGCTTTTTTGGTATTCTAAATCCTAATTTATTATTAGAAGTAGGATTTCAATATTCTTTCCTTGTTAGTTTTACTCTCCTTTTACTACAAGATAAAGAAAAAAATCGTGCTTACTTTTCTTCCTTATTAAAAATATCTATCATCAGTTTTTTGGTAGGGCTTCCTATTACTTTATTCTATTTTTATCAAATCAATTTTCTTAGTGTTTTTTATAATTTGTTTTTTGTACCACTTGTTTCTTGTTTAATATTTCCTTTTTCCTTTCTATCTTTTTTCTTTTCTTTTTTAGAGCCTATTTTTTCTATTTTCATTTTAATATTAGAAAAAAGTTCTTGGTTTTGTAGTCATATTTTTTCTTTTTCTAAAGCAATCTTTGGAAAACCAAATGTTTGGTTCTTTTTCCTTTATTATTTTTGCTTTTTCCTTTTCTTTTATGCTAAGAAAAAAATAGGGATTGTTTTTCTATTAGGATTATTAGGAATCCAATATTTTTCGAACGTTCTTTTTCCTAGTAATTATTGTCTTATGATAGATGTAGGACAAGGGGATAGTATCTTAATCCATTCTCAAAATCAAAATATATTAATAGATACAGGTGGAAAAGTAAATTATACCAAAGAAGAGTGGCAACAAAGAACGATAAGTACTATTACAGATTACACTCTTATTCCACTTTTTAAGTCTCTTGGAATAAAGAAATTAGATTATTTAATTTTGACTCATGGAGATTACGATCATATGGGAGAAAGTATTAATTTAGTAAATCATTTTTTCGTAGAAAAAGTAATATTTAATCAAGGGGAAGATAATGATTTAGAAAAATGTCTTATCAAAGTATTAGAAAAAAAGAATATCCCCCATTATAAGAGGGTAAAATCGCTAGATCTTGGTCAAGCACAATTTCAGTTTTTAAATACGAGAATTTATGATAACGAAAATGATAATTCCAATGTCATGTATGTAAACTTCTACAATTACCAATTTCTTTTTATGGGAGATGCTGGAAGAAAAAAAGAATACGATATTTTAGAAAAATATCAGTTAGGAAAGATAGATTTTTTAAAGGTAGGACATCATGGTTCTAATACCAGTACCAGTAAAGAATTAATTTCTGCAGTGAAACCGACATACTCTTTCATATCTGTAGGAAAAAATAATCGATATGGCCATCCTACAAAAGAAGTATTGGATATTTTATCAAATTCAAAAATCTATAGAACAGATCAGAATGGAAGTATTCAAATAAACTTGAAAGATAGGAATTATGAAATCATAACTTATCAATAATAAAAAAGGACATGATAAAATATGAACTATCATTTTAAATCCATATAATTTACCTAAGCCCATGGCTATTTTGAAGTATGAATGAATTTTTTATGAATACGATTCAATATGGTCAATCTAAAAGTAAAAAAATGATTTAAAAAATATCAAAGAACAAGATAATTCACATTCCTTTTTCCTTTTCCGTAAATAAAATAAATAATTAGAAAAAGAAATCATAATTTGTAAGAAAGATAATAATATAATATAGTAATAGTAGAAATTTAGAATCAGAATATAAATTGATATCGTTTGATTTCTAAAAAAATGTAACATTTTTTGGTAATCCACCATAATATATAGTAAACGCAATAGATTTGCGTTTTGATATAGATTAGGGGGATTATTATATCCCTCTTTTTGGTGCTTGCATGAAATTGAAAAATATGATATGATGATTGAGTAGTAAAAAAGTAAACAAATTACTGAGGTGTAGTTCATGAAATTAAAAAAATACTATGAAGATAGAGAATATATGAATCAGGTTTATGATATTTTAGAACATCCAGAATTTCAGAAGATGGAAAACTTAATTCACCATGAAGGAAATCGTTTTGATCATTCCGTACGTGTGTCTTATTATTCCTATAGGATTTCTAAATTTTTAAGATTAGATAGTACCAAAGTAGCAAGAGCAGCACTTTTACATGACTTTTTCTTTGAAACAAGTACGCAATTAGAAAAAAAAGAAAAATTAAAAATCATGGTAAAGCATCCCGAATATGCACTTGCGAATGCTAAAAAATATTTTGATCTTTCTCCTTTAGAAGAAGATATCATATCGACTCATATGTTCCCAATTGGAACAAAAATTCCAAAGTATTTGGAAAGTTGGATGGTAGATATCGTAGATGATGTTGCTTCTATTTATGAAAAAAGTAGTATTGTACGAAAACAATTATCTACTGCAACCTGTTTCTTAGTGATGTTTCTGGTAAATAATCTGAGATAATCAGATTATTTTTTTTATACAATAGGAAAGTCATAGAATAAGCAAAAAAAGTCAAGTAAAAAATAAAAGCATGCAAAAGCGCAGGGCAAATAT
>CANRPT010000022.1 GCA_947632565.1 uncultured Bacilli bacterium
CAAATTAATTTAACTTTAAATTTATAATAACAAAAACTACACAATTTCTTATGTAGTTCCTTAAACTGATGACATTGTGGAAGACGTACGACAACTATTTTCTTTTTTAACACGCATATAGTTTGACAATATGCAAGTGTGTTTTTTATATTAACAAAGTAAAATTATTCCAATTATTTTTGTTTATTTTCTATCTTTTTTACAAGTCTTTTTAATAATTTTTGTTTGTGTTTATAATCATCGTTAATTATTTCATTATTTCTACTTTGTTCAGCATATGCAAGTACTTTATATCTATCTTCTATAGTATCAATATTCATTAAAATAAATTGTTCTTTTAGTTTTTCTAACTCTTCCAATGAAATTTCATCAATTTTATTTTCTATTCGATAATTAATTACAAAATCAATAAAACATTTAACATATGTGAACCCTTTAAAACTTACATTTTGATTAACTCTACACATTCCATCTGTCTTATAAAATGATAATTCATTAGGCCATTTATTTTGTGACCATTCATCACATAATTTAATAGCAAAACCATTTTTCAATAAATGATTAATATATCTTCCTTGTACCCTTCTAGGATCTTTAATTTTTTCAATTATATCCTTTGGCATAATCATAAAAATATTCCAAAAAGCTGCAGGCGACTCACCATCAACATGATATAACAAACTTTGTGGAACGTAAGTTTTTCCTTCAAAAGTACTAATAAGTTCACTCAAAACTATACTAATATCTTCTCTATTTAAACTAGAATATTTTTCTATAAGATTGCAATAATTATATGTTTCAATATATGCAATATCAAACTCATCCTCATATTTTTTATCTAAACTTGCATATTTTTCTTCAATTTTTTGTATTGCTTCTTTAATTTCTTGTTCTTTACTACTATTTAAATTTTGTATAGATTGTAATAAACTACTTTTTAAATTTCTTAATTTACTCAAATTTGCATTAAAATCCACTTTCAAAACCTCCAATTAATTAAAATAAGTATATCACAAATTTTAACATTTTAAAACTCGAACCATAAAAGTTCGAGTTTTCTATCAATCTGGTGCCCTGTTAGGGATTCGAACCCCAGACCGATGCCTTAGAAGGGCATTGCTCTATCCAGCTGAGCTAACAGAGCAGTTTGCTCAAATGAACACTTAAATTATATAATAAAATTTTTTCATTTGTCAATACCTCAACTCGCATTTTATCGGATAAATGTATAAAATAAAAGATTCTTTTCATACTAAAAATAAGGAGGAAAAAATGGAAGAAAATATTAATGCCTTAGATGAAATTCATAAAGGTAGTTATATGGGGATGGATGCGATCAATTTTGTTTTAGATAAAGTAGAAGATGATAAACTAAAAGAAGTCCTACAAAAACAATATGATGGATACCAAAATATCGCAAACAGAATTGAAGCAATTTATCCCAAATATGATAATGGAGATCCTCATAAAACTAGTGCCATGAATAAAGCAATGACTTGGTCTGGAGTAGAAATGAAAACTATGACAGATAAAAGTAATTCTAAAATTGCTGAATTACTTTTAACAGGAGTCAATATGGGAATCATCGAAGGAAAGAAAATCTTAAATAAGAAAAAAATGAATCAAGAAGTAGAAGCAATTGTATCTGAATACGTTTCCATGCAGGAACAAAGTGTAGAAATTTTAAAGACTTATTTATAAAAACAAGGAATCCTTGTTTTTTATTTTTGAATTCCGCAACAACGTTCTACTGTCATTAGTTTTTCTCCTTCTACTTCCAATATCACACTTTTTACATCATAATTTTCAAATACAGATTCTGCAATTGTATAAGTTACCTCTTCTAATAATTTATCATTCGTAAAAATACTTTGATTAAAATTTAAAGTCATCATTTCATCTTGAATTTCATAAGAAATCAGTTCTGTTCCTTGATTTAATAACGACATCAAATTGGATTCATAAATATAATTACTAGCTAAATGATCAATAATAATATTAATCTTTTCTCGATTATCATTTAAATATCTAGTAACTGGTACATAATAACGATTATTACTAATATCATCTAAATAATATAAAGTTACTTTTTGAATATCGTTGAGATTACTGATATCAAAAACTTTATTAATCCCATAATTACGATTTAAAATTTCTGGTAACTGTTTTTTCGAATGTGGAAGTTCTGTTAATGTTTCTCCCTCTATCTGAATAAGAACTCCCTCTACTTCATCTAAATTAATAATACTATAAGTTATTGCCTCAATCATTCTTTCTTCCAGATCTTGTTGAATTTCTAAAAACTCACTTGAAAAATCTAATGTCACTATTTTTTCCTGAATAGAAACTGAATTCAATACGGTATTAGAAGGAATAATTCCCGATAATCCAGTAGGAATCTTATTACTCTTTTGAATAGTTAGATAATCAATAATACCTTTTACCTTGGATTCTAAATTATCTTCCTGCAACAAAACATTCGTTTTTACTAGATATTTATTTGGTCCTAACAAATAGATTTCATTCGTTCCTAAATTTGTTACATATTCAATATGAAGATCTGGATCTAAAAATTGATGATTGCTTAGATGATCTGGAATAATACAAATCACTAGGATTGTTAAAAAAGAAAATGTCGTAATAATAATTTTCCTCAAAGCTTTTCTCTTTAACATAATATCACCTTACCTAATTAAATATATGAATGAAATCTTATTTTAGAATGAAAAAGAAAAAAGAATAAATATAAAATCTATTCTTTATAATTTGATTTCTCCCAATTTTAATAATTCAACAACGGCTACTGCCCTTCCATTTACATCCAATTTCTGAATGACATTAGAAATATGATTTCTAACTGTTTTTTCACTGATTCCTAATTTTTTAGCGATATCTTTTGTAGATTGATTTAAAATCAGTAAAGAAAAAACTTCATGTTCTCTTTTGGTTAAAATTCTATTATTCACGTCTTCACTTCCTACTCTTTTATACACATCATTACTCATAGTATTGTATGTGAAAAGAGGAAAGTTAGATAGTGATTTTACCTACTTTTCAAATTTTACAGTAATAGAAACTTTATTTGAAAATTCACTTTGGATGGATTTCATAATTTGATTGGCTAATTTACTATCATGAGTATCTTTAATAGCTACTACTTTAACTTCATTATTATCTACTTCAATAAAACAATCTAAATCAAATTCTTTTTTGATTTTATTTTCTAGGGATTCTTCTTGCCCTTTTAAATTCGTAATATATTTAATTTGTTCATAAGCATTATTTTTTTCTTCACTAGTTGCTTCTTCATTAGTTAATGTAGAACGTAAAGTTTCTAATTTTTCGCTTCGTTCTTCTTCTAAATTGACTCTCATTGTGACTAATAATTCTGATTCTTCAATGTTAACTTTAGTACCATCTACTTCTCCATTCGTTTTTTCTGTATCAAGATAATTACTATTATTAGTAAGTAATAATTCATTTGGCATCGTAATATAGTAAACACTTAGTACTAAGATTAGACTGAATAACGTCAAAAACCACAAACTTTGTTTATTAATCATATAAATTCTCCTTTTACTATAAAATATGAACCAAAAAAAGAAATATTCTAAAATTTAGAATACTTCTTTATGAATTGATTAGCTTTTTCTAAATATTCAGATGATTGATAAGGATTTACTGATTCTATCAATAATAATAGTAGCAAAGAGTAAATCTCAAGATTACTAGAATAATTTTTCAACAATTCTTTTTCTAAATCTAAAAGAGACTTGATTATATCTTTATTTTTAGTATAAAAACACATATTTCCTTCTTTATAACCTGGAAATAATCGTTCACATTTTTCTTTTCTTTGATCTCTTTTACGACTAGCATCTACTCTAATATCTTCTGGTATTTCATCAGCAATAATAATACCACCTGTTGTTACAATAGAAATATCTTTAAAATCAGAAGTAGAAATTAAAATATCGTTCTTAGCAACTAATTTTCTAATTTCTCGATTGATTTTGAAATTTTTGATAGTATCTTTACTAGTAGTATAATTTAGAAGTAAATGAGAATAATAGATATGTCTAACTTTCTCACCTTCAACAGTGAATTTTTGAGAATAGTAATCCCCACTATGCTGATAGATAAATTGCATATTTTTCATGTTAACCACGCATTCCTTTCACTCCGCTCAAGGCACACATAGTCATGAAAATAATTATTTTTCAGACTAATCACCCTTGAAAAAACATCTCTTAAGCACGAGATACATATTTTCCATCTTTTGTCGTAACTAAAACCGTTTCTCCTTCTTCAATAAATAATGGTACTTTAATAGTCATTCCATTTTCCAAAGTAGCATCTTTCATTGCTCCACTAGAAGTATTTCCTTTTACAGCTGGTTCTGAATGAGTAATCACATATTCTATCTTATCTGGAAGAGATAGCCCTAATACTTCTCCTTCATAAAAAGTAATGTTTACCATTAAATTTTCTTTTAAGTACTTTGCATCATCTCCTAAAGTATCTTTGTTTAACTCAATCTGATCATAAGTCTCCATATTCATAAAGTAATAAGTTCCACTCATTTCATATAGATATTGCATATCTTTCTTTTCAATACGAGCAGCTTCTACTTTGGTACCGGCATTAAATCTTTCTTCGATAATAGAACCAGTTCTTAAATTCTTTAACTTTGCAGTAACAAAAGCTGCTCCTTTTCCTGGCTTTACATGTCCTGTTTCTAGTACACTAAAGATATTTCCATCCATTTGAATAGTCATACCAACTTTTAAATCATTTGTATTAATCATATAAATCCTCCCTTTTTAGAAAAGATAGGAGAAAATCTTCTCCTATTATTTTTTATTATTTCTTTTCTTTATGTGTTGTATGTTTTCTACAATTAGAACAATATTTGTTAAGTTCTAAACGGTCTGTTGTGTTTTTTACATTTTTACTTTTTCTATATCCTTCTTTACCACAAACAGTACAAACTAAAGTTTTATTTTGTCTATTTCCTACTTTTGCCATAATGATCCCTCCTCATTTCCTATAGGTATTATACCTTAGTATTTCCAAAAAAGCAAACAAAAACGTTTGGTATTAAGATAAGATTTTTATTTTTTTACCAATTTTTCGAAGATATCCCTCTTTCAGAAGTTCTTTTTCAATCATTTTTTCCACTTCTTTTTTTAAATCAATTTGATTATTTCTTGCTATGACATAAATTAATAAAAAGTCATTTTCCTGGTAAAATTTTTCTACTTCCCTTTGAAATTCTTCTCTGGTTGTAGATGGATGTCTACAACTTTGATACTCCCAAATCACAGCTTTTATTGTTTTTAAAACAGAAGACAAAAGTTCTAATTCTAATTTCTTAAATTGCCTTTTGATTTCTTTTGTATCTTTCAAAGTTTGGCATATTTTAGTACAAGAAACGAAAGATAATAAAAAGAAATAATCTATATAATAACGATCTAAATAACTACCAATTTCTACGATGTGATTGGAACAAAATTTGATAAAACCAAGTGGATCATTTTGGAGTGGAAATTCATAAATTTTTTCTCCATAAATGGCTACTAGAAGCTCTACAATGAAGGTTTCAAAAGGATAAGCGGAATTTTCTCTTGCTTTTTTTGCTAAACTATTTGCAAACCCCTCTGTTAAAGCTTTATTAGAAATCATATACTGCCCAGCATTTTGGAAAGAAACCCCATTTTCCAAAAATACATTTGGATAGATTTCTGTTTGATATTTTCTGAAATCTTGAAATGCCATATGAAATAGTTCGTGGTCTAAATCTTTGTAACGAGTTAATTCTATTTTATTGCTAGCTGGAAGATATTGACTATATTCTTTTTCTTGTTCCGAGAAAAAATCAATCGTTACCGTTTTCTTATTCATTTCATAATTTCTTCTTGCCTCTTCCGAAAAATTCGCTAATACTTTTTCTACCCTTTGGAATGCTTCTTCCATCGCAAACACCTCTCAAGTAGGTTTTATGATATCACAAATTTCTTTTCTTTTCAACTTTCTGGAAACATTTCAAAATAACAGTTAGATATCTTTCTAGCAATCAAACGATTCATATAAGTTCGATGACTAATTCCGGTATTGGGATCTTCTACATCAGGAGAAGTAACTGTAATTGTCATCTTAGGATTATCGGCAGGTGCATAACCAACAAAAGCATTACTGGTTGTTGCGGTATCAATTTTTCCATCTCCATCGGAATCAATAAAACTCTCACTGGTTCCTGTTTTTCCAGCAGGGTTAGGACTATCTCCCATCACTCTTCTTCCGAGTCCAACTTCCATTACGGCAACAAATCCTTCTTGAATGCGCTTCAGATATTCCTCTTTGGTATCCACAACATTTAAAACATTTACTTTTTTCTCCTCTATTAGAGGTCCGATTTCACTCGTATTACTACTTGCATGAACTTCTTTTAATAAGTGCGGTTGTAACCTATTTCCGTTAGAAGCAATTGTCGTAATATACTGAGAAAGTTGAATGGGAGTATAACTATCATATTGACCAATCGAATAATTTAAAAGTAAATCAACGGCTCGACTCTTTCCACTATAACCTAAACTTTCTACTGGTAAATCAATTTCTGTTTTGACTCCTAATCCAAATTGATAAAACGTATTTCGATAAATATCAAAAGCTTCTTCATTTATTGTCAAAGGCTGGTTATAATGGTAATCTGCTCCCGCTACTTTCATTGCGATTTTAAATTGATAAACATTGCTTGATTCTGCTAAAGCCGTAATATCATTTAATCTTCCAATTTGATGAGAAGAACACTTTTGTGGTAAATTCGAAATTTTAATACATTCATCTGTTGTATATTCTCCAATTTGGATTGCTCCTGTATTATATCCCACTAACATGGAGGCACCCTTAATGACAGAACCTGGTGTCATAGGATCTGTTAAACTATAGGGAGTAATGTCATAAGTTTCATAACTACCATTCTTTTTTAGTACTTGTCTTCCAGAAATAGCTAATACTTCTCCAGTATTTGGTCGTTGAAGAATAACATAAGTCTTACTTAAATATTTTGTATTTGCTTCTTTTTTTGCCTTAATTAGTTCTTGATCAATAATTTGATCTACTTCCTTCTGTAATTCAATATCAATACTTAAAACAATATCTTGCCCCCTTTTTGCTTCTTCGATTAAGACAATTTTATGATTACTAACTTTTTGATATTTCGCCTTTTCTCCTTTTAATATATCTTCATATTGTTTTTCAATATTACTTAAACCAACAATATCTGTTAGAGAATAGCCTTTGTTTAAATACTCTTGACTAGATTCCTTAGGAATACTTCCAACACTACCTAAAATACTTTTCAAAGTATTACCATAAGGATATACTCTTTTCCATGTAACTTTAGTATCAAACCCTCTTAATTTATCATTATTTTCGGAGAAATAAGCATATTCTTGATCACTAACATTTTCACTTTTAATTACTTTTTCACTATAAGAATATCCTCGATTCATTAAATAATATAGATAGGCAACTTTTTTCTCTTCTTCTGAAAAAATACTTAAATCTTCTTCTGTGATTCTAGCTATTTTTAAGTTCTCAATATCTGTTAAAGTTAATTCCCTTCTTTCTAACCTTTTCCACTCTTCTTCTGTAATCTTCTTTTTTGCTTCTTCTGGGTAATGGGCTACATAAAATTCTTTGAAGTTTCTAAGATTTAATTTACTAGCATCTAACTCTAAATGGGAACTTACTTGATAAGCTAATTCGATTTCTTCTGCTATGGTAATATTTTCCTCTTTTTGATAAAAAATAACAGATACAGCCTGATTATCCACTAATAGTCGATAATTTCTATCATAAATTCTACCACGTGGTGCACTTTCTCCATAAACGATAACATTTGTCAGTTCTTCTAATTTTTGTTTATAATAATCTTTTTTTAAAAAAATTGTTTGAAATAAACAAAACAGTAAAAGAAGAAAGACTCCTGTTAATATCCACTCTAAAAATGTTAATCTTTGATTTATTATTTTTTCTGTTTTTCTCATCTTGATCACCTAATATTAATATGGATAAAAAAGAAAAAAACTTGTATAGATTAAAATACAAATTTTTTCTTTTTTATATGATGAAAATCACGTTATTATTTTTCAATACATTGATACTGAATATTCTCTAATGAGTTTATATAATCCTTAAACCAGATATGCAACTTTTTTTCTTCACTATTTTCTATTTTATCTTTTTTCTCTGTTTGAATAATTTGTAAATGTTCATCATCAAACTCTACTTGATATTCTCCATAGTCAATATCATTCTTTGCTAAATCATAAAAATTCTTTTCCCGATAAGTTAAAATATACTCCGTAGTAGAATTGATTACTTCACTATCTTCATCTACTTGAAAAGTAACTTTTTGTTCATAATCATAAGCCTCCAAACTATCATCTTTCATATTACAAACAAAAGTCCTAATAGGATTTTCCTGCAACAAAGTTTGGTAATCCTTTTTTAATTTTTGATAATTTCCAACAATTAAAAGAAGGGAAAAAAGGAATAAAAATAACGCAATTCCTCCACATAAAATAACTATCAAATACAATTTTTCTTTTTTCATTATTTTCACTCCCTAAAAACTACATAATGTTCCATTAAAATTTCCACCACTAGCGCAGGTATGTTGTGCATAGGTTTCATCACTCTTATCACAAGAATTTACAGTAGAATGATGGTTACTTCTACAATTTACATTTCCTGGTTGACAAGTATTTACCGTGGTAGCGCAATCATCATGTCTTGTACACTTATTACAAGAATTTGTAGTAGAAGCAATACAGTCATTGTAATCATATTTTGTACCTCTACAAATATCTTGATTTCTATTACTTGTATCATTCCAACACTTACATTTATCATATAAACTACACCAAATTGCTCTTTCTTGTTCATAGCTTGAATCATGTTGGAATGTTTTTTGGTTTTGATACTTAATGTTATAGTCAGTACAAGTTGTACCACAAGCAGCACATTGTCCATAATAGTTAACTTCTCCTGCAACACAATGTTCTCTTTCCCCTGTTGCACAATCGGACCAATCGCAACCATAATGCCATGTAACTCCACATACCGATTCATTTGACTCATAATGACAAGATACCCCATCACCATTTAAGGTTCCTCCATTACTACACACTACTGTTGCTGGATATTGATGTCTAAAGGTTACTGAGGCACTCGAACTTCTTCCACTAACACTAGTAATCGTACAAGTTACTGTGTTTACACCAAGTGTTAATTGACTAATATCTGTTACTACATTTCCATTATCTAACCTACATTGTATATTTCCGCTTCCACTTACTCCATAATTTAAATTAAAATAATTAGTTATATTTCCACTCGTTCCCCATTGAATATATCCATTGGTATTTCCACTAATCGTTGGTCCTGTCTTGTCTAGTTTTGCATCATAGGTTACTAAATCACTACATACCATTGCTTCATTACATACTTTGAAATAGTGATTTTGGCCTGCTGTATTATCTCTTACACTTCCTCCATTTCCTGGGGTCATATGATTTGGATCTGTTCCATAGTAGCAGGTTAAATTACTAGTACCCGATCCTGTTACGCCACACGTAATATCAAAATCATTCGTATGCCAACTTCCACTTGCTATTCCACCACTGGATATGGATGGGATTGATGGTTGTGTTTTATCCATCTTTACGGTATAACTATTATTTCCACTACACAATCCTGCTCCACTACACACTTTTGCATAATATACTGCTCCTGCCGTATTTCCATTTACTCCTACACTAGGTGAGTCTACATTTGGATTAGTATTAATTCCATAAGAATAGGTATTTCCACTAACATTACTTGCTCCTGAAAAATTTAACGTAAAATCTGCTCCATGCCAACTCCCACTTTCTTTTCCATCGCTTGCTGTTATTGATGGTGCATTTGGAGTTACTGTGTCTAATTTTGCTATATAACTATTATTACTACTACATAACCCAGCTTTACTACATACTTTTACATAATAGGTAGTTCCTGCACCACTTGTGCTATTTTGATTTATAGTGGTACTATTTCCCTCTGTTTTTGGATCTGCTGTAGTTCCATAGTAATATACGTTTCCACTAATATTACTTGCTCCACTATAATTTAATGTGAAGGCTGCCTTATGCCATTGATTACTTCCTATCTGATCACTTACAGTTATTGTTGGTGCTGTTGGTGTTACCCGATCTAATTTCACAATATAACTATTATTACTACTACATAACCCAGCTTTACTACATACTTTTACATAATAAGTTGTTCCTGTAGTATCTTGATTTATCAAGGTACTACTTTCCGCTGTTTTTGGATCTGCTGTAGTTCCATAGTAATATACGTTTCCACTAATATTATTTGCTCCACTATAATTTAGTGTAAAATCTTTGTTATGCCATTGATTACTTTCTATCTGATCACTTGCCTTTATAGTTGGTGCATTTGGTGTTGTCTTATCCAGTTTGACTGTTATACTACATGTTTTGGTATTTCCTGCTAAATCTGTCACGATTCCGGTTACTTTCTTTTCTTTTGTATTCTCTGTTATCTTCGGATTATCTATACTTCTACTAAATATTTCACTTACTACATCTTTGGTTTGTTCTTCTATAAATCCTATCGTTACATCTGAAGTATACCATCCATCTTGTCCTGGGGTTCCACTTGTTACTTCTAAGCTACAACCTGGTATTTCCTGATCTATTTTAAAACTATATTGTTTTGCTTCTCCTGTATTTCCTGCTTTATCTACACTTCTTACATAGTAGGTATATTCCCCATTTTTTGTCGTTGTTTGATGATTTCCTTCTATTCTTTGATAATGTTCTCCATCTGTACTAATTTCATAATAGGCGATTCCACTTCCCATTACCCCTGGTTTACTATAATCTAATGATTGAAATTCTTGATAAATATCTCCACTATACCAATTATCTCGATATAAATTTCCTTTTTCATTCTCATATCGAAGTACTACTTCTGGAATACTTGGAGCTACTTGATCTACTACTTCTACCGTAATTTCTTGATAGGCTCCTTTATAAGCATACCTTACTTTTGTTTTTCCTAATTTATTGGTATTTATTATTCTTGGATTTCCTACTACTTTTTCTTCTACTAATTCTTTCTTTCCATCTTTGGTATAATAGGCTTGTCCATAAGGTAATTCAAATGGTTCCCCTTGTCCTACTTCATAGGTATCTCTCTCTACTTCTACTTGATAATATTTTGTTTCTTCTGTTACATTATTATTCTCATCATAACTGCATGCTTCTCCTTCTGTTTGATAATCTTCACAAATTAAACAAGTATCATATTCATACTTATTATTAGCTAATCTTTTTGCTACTACTCTAGCACTACATTCCTTCCCATTTTCATCTTTTATTTTTCCATCCTCTTCTATTCCCTCTGTATTTCCATCTAAATATCCATTTTTGATTAATTCTTCTGGATCTATTACAGTTACATTTCCTATCTCTCTTGGTAATAAGGTTCGATAATCAGCTAAATAGTCTCTTCCTGCTAGTAATAAAGATTCTTCTAATCTAGCATGATATTCCTGCATTCCTCGTTTCATATATTGGCTGATTGCTGGTACTGCTATTAATAATAAAATCCCAATAATTACGATTACTGTCATTAATTCTACTAATGTATATCCGTTTTTCTTCATCTTTGCACCAACCTCTTTATCCTTAATTATTTTAATTAGAAACTAAAGAAAATAAAAAAAAGGCTTGATAATAAAGAGTATTTAAAGTAAAATTAAATTAAAGATAGAATAGGATTTTAAATTTTTAATATTTATAAATAGTGAAATAATAAGGGCAATTAGTAAATAACGTGTTTTTTAATTAAAATAATTAAAAACTAAAAAAAAGAACGAAATCTTTTCTTTTTTATTCCGTTCTTAATGCTTCTACTGGATCTTTCTTACTTGCCATCTTAGATGGTATTGCTCCTCCAATTACTGTTAAGATTACATTAATAATAATTAAAATAATAGCATGAATAATATTTAGCTTTGCAACATTAGCAAGTCCAGATAAATTTTCAATAATTTGATTGGTTGGAATTGTAAGTAAGTAAGCAATAATGATTCCTAATAAACCACTAAATAATCCAATCAAGAAAGTTTCTGCATTAAATACTCGCTTGATATCTTTCTTTCTAGCCCCTAATGCTCTTAAAATTCCGATTTCTTTTGTTCTTTCTAAAACAGAAATATAAGTAATAATCGCAATCATAATACTAGATACTACTAAAGAAATAGAGGAAAAAGCAACTAATACCACCGTAATAGCATCCATAATATTTCCCGATAAGCTAGATATCATCGAAGCCATATCAGTATATTCTACCATTTCTTTTTCTTCTTTTCCTTGATTATATTGATCTAAATAAGTAGTAATTTCTTCTTTCGCATCAAAATCTTTTGGATAAAGATAAATAACGCTAGGAGAAACCTCTGCTCCTAAATATCCTAGCATCATTTCTTTCGTGTTGGTACTCATTAATCCTTCTTCAAAAGGTTGATTTGTTAAAATATTGTAATCTTTTTCTTGTTGTGCTAACACAATTTTCGAATTTTTATTTTTTTCAATTACTAATTCTGTTAAACGATTGGTATAAGCAAAACCACTTCCAGAAGTTAATATTTCTTTTCCTTCTTTTCCACGAATAATTGCCTGTACTTTTAGAGTAATACTATTTTGATTTTGATATAATTTTTCTAAATCTTGACTTGGTACAAAATGATCTCCATATTGGATATAATAATCATCATTTAAAATCACTTTTAATTCTTGATTTAAAATATCATCAAAACTTACTTCTGTTCCACTTAACCCTAAAGTAGCTAAAGTAGATGCATAAATTTGATTTTTACTATCTACTTGTAAAATTAAGCCAGGTTCTTCTTCGTTAATTTCACCGGCCAAAATATCATAATTATCTTCTATGATACCATTTTCATTCTGATTAGGATTTGTTGGAAGTAAAGTCCAAAAACTACTATTGGTAACTAACTGATATCCTTTTTCAGAATGATTAATAATCGTAAACCCTGTAGGAGTTTGATAAGAAATACCTGCTAGATTTTTGGTATCTATTTTCTTTAAATAGGATAAATATTCTTTAGATAAAATATTTGTGTGAAGAATTTGAGTAGCTACATCTTCTTGAATATAAATTTTCTTATCTGTTGGATACTTTTCTAAATCGTTTCTTCCTTCCATACTTTCTATCATTTCTTCACTCATATTCATGGATTGAGTACTGATAATAACAGGAGCCTGTGACAAAGAATCTTTTTCAAACCGATCTACTTCTATCTTAAAACCATTAGATAACGATAAGATTAATCCGATTCCAATAATTCCAATACTAGAAGCAAAAGCAGTTAATAAGGTTCTTCCTTTTTTCGTTTTAATGTTATTAAAAGATAATTTTAAAGCGGTCGTAAAACTCATAGACGTTTTTCGAATTCGTAAGTTAGAATCATCTTTTTCATTTTTTTCAATTGGATTAGAATCACTCATTTTCTTTCCATCTTGAAATTCAATAATTCTCGTTGCATACTGGTTCGCTAAATCTGGATTATGAGTTACCATAATCACTAATTTATCTTTCGCAATTTCTTGAATTAAATCCATGATTTGTACACTGGTTTTAGTATCTAGTGCTCCTGTAGGTTCATCTGCTAAGATAATATCTGGATCATTTACCAAAGCTCTTGCAATTGCAACTCTTTGCATTTGTCCACCAGATAATTGATTAGGTTTTTTATGAGCATGTTCTAATAATCCTACTTTTTTTAAGGCTTCTATTGCTTTTTTCTTTCTAGTTTTACTATTTACCCCACTTAAAGTCATTCCCATTTCTACATTATCTTGAATAGAAATATGGGGAATTAAATTATAACTTTGAAAAATAAATCCGATACAATTATTGCGGTAGCGATCCCAATCAATATTCTTAAATTTTTTCGTAGATTTATTATTGATAATTAAATCACCTGAATCATATCGATCTAGGCCACCAATAATATTTAATAAAGTCGTTTTACCACTACCACTCGCACCTAGGATTGCTACAAATTCATTTTTTCGAAATTCGATAGAAACATCTTTCAGTGCATGTTGAATAAAAGTACCAGTTCGATAACTTTTATTAATTTTTTTTAATTCTAACATAATAGCCTCCTTTACAGACTATTAATATTATACTAAAGAAAGAGAAGAATATCTTAAAAATTCTTCTAAATTTACATTTTCTTACATTTTTCTAAATATTCTTCTACTACACAACTTGCTTGACTATAATAATAGTAAAAAGATTTTTGAGCTAAACTACGGTTTTTCAGAATTTCTACAAAGGTTTCAATTTCTTGTTCATTCTGATCTTTCAAATTGCCTATCACATCATCCCAAAGTGTTGATTTAGAACGATATTTTCTTGGAAAATTCTGATTCACATATTCGTCAATTTTACTACAAACAAGTGGCCCTTTCGATTGCATATCTTCTGTTTCTGGAATAGGAATAGAAACTCCCGACTCTAAACAAATTTTCAAATGAATATAATTAGAAAGAATATTTAAAAAATCTTTCATACTCTTCTCGTGTATTGCTTGTTTTAATTGAGGAGCCACTATTGTCTCATAATAAGGTTCATAAATATCTAAAGTTTCATGATCAAATTGATCCATATACTCCAATATTGAATCTCTTTGTTCTTCCACTACGGAAGTATAAAGATTATAAAATGCTGCTAAGTAATCCTCTTGAGCTAAGCACATTTTTTCTTTCCAATATTCCTGTTCTAAAACAGGATGTTTGATATTAAAATCAAAGAAGTAGTCATAAATTTCTCCTGCCAAATGACATAGTTTTAAGGCATCTTGAATAAAATAAATCTCTTGTGTAGTAAGTTTTTGATTTTCCTCTAAAAAATATATTTCACTTTCATTAAACAATTCATCGATTTCACTATAACTAGTAATCGCAATTAATAGAGAAGTAATCTGATAAGAAATAGAAGAGGAAAAGGAAACATTACTATAGTAGAATTCTTCCAGAAAAGGAATTTTTTCTACTTCATCTAAATGATATTTTTTAAAATAATATTGTAACGATAATATGAATTCATGTAATTTCATCTATACTCACCACTTAACCTATTATTTTACTTATTTTTTCAGTTCTTTCAAGAAAAACTAACAGTATTTTCCTTTTCTTCTGATCATTTCTTGTACATTTTCATATTTTTGAACCTGTTCTTGAAAATAGATACTATACGATTGATGATTTCTTTCTTTTTCTAACATCAGCAAAAGTTTATTTCGTTTATGGTTTGGTACTAAATGAAAGAATATCATTTCTCGTTCTAATAAATGCTTTAAAAAATCTGTTAAAATAAGCTGATTCACACGTTTATAATCGGAAATGGTAAAATAGGTTTGATGATGATATCGACCTGGGTCTACCATATATAGTCTTTTTTCTTCTTCTGAGAAAACAACGTTATGAAAAGCAAAATCAACGGCTTGAAAACGATACTCGCTTAATAAAGCAATTTCTTGTTCTAAACGAATGATATTGAAAAGAAAATCATCCCAATTTAAAGTCGTAATTCCTTCTTTCTTTTTCTTCCCTTCCCCTACCATTTTGGTTACATAACCGCAGTAAGAATAATCTTTTTCACTTTGAAAAATTAAGTTTTCTGGTAAAATAATCATTTCAAATAAATCTTTGATTTCTAATAAAGCTTGGTGGTACACTCTTTTATTGCCAAACCCTTCATTTAAACTATTGGGATAATAGATTTTATAAAGTTTTTGGTTTTGCAGATAAAGAATTCCTTCGCTTCCTTGACTAAAACCTTTTTTTCCTTCTTTGATTTCTACTAACTTTCCATCTACATAATACTTTGCCATTATTTTTTCCCCCTTCGTAATGTAGCTTATTATACCACAAAAAAAGAAAAGAAAAAAGAAAAACAGATTAGATTTTTTTCTAACTGTTTTTACGATGGACTTACCATTTTGATAAAACTTGCTAATGAGGTATTTTTATAAACTACATATCTTGGTACTGCATATTTATTATCTGATTGCTTTACTTTTCGATTTCCTCCTACAAAGGCTAATTGATATCCAGTTTCTTTTAATGCTTCTACCATTGTATTACTAGATTGATAAAAAGGAAAGCAAAAGGCGAAATTACTTCCAATCTTAGCAATTGAAGTTTCTAAATCTGTTTTTATTTCTTCTTTGGTTAATACTAATCCTTTATAACCACATTTTCCACTAGCATTACAGTAATAATCGTGGTGTAATTCATCGCCATGAGAATGAATTTCTAAATAAGAGGATTGATAATTGGCAACATCCCACCAACCAGTAATTAAAAATAATGTTGCAGGAATTTGAAATTCTTCTAAAATGGGAATTAATTTATTTCCATTGATGAAACTAGTTCCCATTGCCCCATCATCTACTGTAATTAAAACAGATTTTTCTGGTAAAGTAATTTTTTTATCCATCCAATCATTAAATTCATTCATCGTCAAAATTTTATAGTGATTTTCTGTTAAATAGGTTAATTGCTCTCGAAAATTTTTCACGTCTAAACAAATGCTTTCATTGCAAGATTCTCCTGATGAGCTATCATAAAAGAAATGGTAATTTAAAACTGTTACTTTCGGTACTGTTTGTTGTGTTACTTCTGGAATCCCATTCAACATATCTTGAATTCGATTTAGAGAAGTAGTAGAGTAAATTTCATATTTATAATACTTGGTATCTCCTACTTTTAATTTGGTATCACCAGATACAAACTGTATATCGGAAAAGGAAGTATTAATTTGATAACCATATCGTGCTGCCACTTCTTTTTTCTTTTCGTCTAATTCTTGGTAACACAATAATAAAATTTTATTTTTCCCTAAACTAGCTTGTTTGTGAACCCATCTTTGAAAATCTAAAATAGAAATGGATTCATATTGATTTTCTTTGAAAAATTGTAGTACTTTTTCTAACTGTTCTAAAGAAATATCATCACTAAAATTAAAAACACTAATCTCTTTTAACGTTTCTACATATTTCTTTTCTTCTAATTGATAGGAATCTTGAATATAGTAAATACTTCCTAAAAAAGATACATAATATTTTTCATCTTCTTGATACAAAACATCAAAAGTGTGTTCTTCTTCTAAGGAAATCATAACTTTTCCATCTTGATACAACCTAGTTGGAATGGTATGAATTTGATTGGTTACTACATAAGAGGAAAAATCAGGTATGGAAAGAAAGGTTTCCTCTTTTTTCAAATCATGATAATCTACATAATAATTACTATCTTTTACTTGATAATAAATATCTTCTATTCCAGTGATTTCTTTTTCTACTAAAGAAAAGGTAACTCCAGCTTCTAAGAGTCCAACTTTCTGGTAAGAACCTTCCTGGAATAAAAAAATTTCTTTTGCTTTCATAGTAGAAACAATAGGGGCATAACTATTTTTTATTTCTAATAAAATTGCTTGTTCTTTCGCTTCTTGTTTTTGTTTTTCTTGATGTTGATGGTAGAAAAATCCCCCTCCCACCATCAAAACTACAACTATAACTGCAATCATTCCTACCCATATTTTTTTCATTATAGTCACCTATTTTTTTATATTTCTTGAATCACTGTAATAATCATTGGTTTGGCTTCCATTTCTTTATAGAAATATTTTCCTAATTCTTCTCTTACATCATTTTTGATTTTGGCATAATCCATTTTTTTAGAATCTTCACTAGTACTATCAGAAATGATTTGGAAACAAATTTTCTTTGCTTCTTCTATCAAATCTTGATTATCCTTGACATAAATAAATCCACGAGTTACAATTTCAGGCCCAGCAACTACTTTTTTTGTTAGTCGATCTACCGTTGTACTAATAATCACAATGCCATTTTCCCCTAGCATTTCACGATCTTTTAAAACTAACTCTCCAATATCTCCTTGATTTTTTCCATCAATTAAAATGTCGTCTACTGGTACTTTTTCTTCTGTTTCCACTAACTTACCATCTATAAACTCTACCACATCCCCATTTTGTTTTAAAAGAATATTTTCTTTTGGAATTCCTAATTCTTCTGCTACCTCAGCATTCATATATTGATGGCGATATTCCCCTTTTACTGGAAAATAGTATTTTGGATTCATTAGATTAATCATTAGCATTAAATCTTCTCGCGATGCATGATGTAATAAATGTTTCTTACTAGATAAAGTAATCACATTTAAGTTATTTCTAGCAATATCATCTAATACAACAGCATAGCGTTTTTCAATTCCATCATAACTTGGCTCTGTAATAAAAATGGTATCTGTTTCTTTTAATTTAATATATTTATCATAACCTTTTAATATTCTTTCTAAATTCGCAAATGGTTTTTCTTTTTCATCGGAAATTAAAACCACTACTCCTTTATCATTAAGGTTTGCTAAATCTCCAATTCGATCTTGATCAATGACTAAATAGTTCATTTCTATTGCATTATGAATCAAATCTTGTAAGCCCTTTCCCATAATGACAATTTTACGATGTGTTTTCATCACTTCATTAAAAATCTCTTGTACTCGATAAATATGAGCAGGTAGAATCGTAGCAATAATGCGATCTTCATTTTTACGTAAGACATCACGAATAAAATCGCTAATTCGATTATTGGGAGAAGTATGCCCTTGCTTTTCTGCATAGAAAGATTCTGATAATAAACACAATACTCCTTGTTTTCCTACATAAGCTAGTTTCCCAATATCGGTTTTATAAGGTCCTTTCATGGTAGAATCAAATACGAAATCTCCCGTATAAACAATTGCTCCATCTTTGGTATATAGTACATAACATACACTATCTGGAATAGAATGGGTAATACTAATAGGAAACAAATTAATATCGTTTGAAAAATCTAATTTCGAATGAGGTCTAATTTCTTTTAAATTAGCTTGTTCAATTTCTGCTTCCTTTAAATTTCTTTTCACAATCTCCATCGTAAATTTGGTAGCATAGATAGGAACTTCTGGAAGCATTTGCACAAAATCTCCGATTCCTCCCATATTCGAATCATGTCCATGGGTTAAAAAGACTCCTTTTATATTCTTTCTATTTTGTACTAAGTAATCGATGTTTGGAATAATATAATCGACTCCTAACATCTTATCTGTTCCATATTTTAATCCACAATCAAAAATAAACATTTGATGGTCTACATCAACAACATACATATTTTTTCCATTTTCATTTAAACCACCTAAAGCAAAAATTTTAATTTTACTCAAAAATATCACTCCTTTCTTTTCTAATAATTTGTAGACACTTTTGATTTTCTTCTATTTTTTCTAAGTAAAATTTACTATTTTTTTCATTTTGTTCTAAAAATTCTTCGGAAATAAAATCCACTTCTTCTGGAATTGATAAAGCTTCCATATAAGTTACTAAATCAGAAAAATAATTCTGTTCTAAAATATAATTCATAACATAATACTGGAACTCTAAAGATAAATCTTCCATGGAAAAATACATGCCGGTTTCTTCCAAAAAGTTAAAATATTCGTAAAAATCTTCTAACTCCTTTGTACTAGTATCTACTACATCAACGCAAGAAGCAATTCTTTCCTGTAAAGAAACATAAACAAAGCAACTTGGTCGTAACATACTTTTCACAATTTTTTCTCGAAAAGAGAAATAGCTTCTCATTAACATATTTACTTCTAATAATAATTGTTGATATAAATCCATTTTTTCCCCCAAAACCCAAACATGTTCTAACATTATAGCAGAAATTCTTCTTTTAATCAATAGAAGCAAGCTTTTCTAGCGCACTTTTTGCTGCTTCTTGTTCTGCTTCTTTTTTGCTTCCACCAATTCCTGTTCCATAAGTAATTCCATCAATTTTTACAACCATTTGAAACGTTTTTTGATGAGAAGGACCACTTTCTTCTACTAATTCATAACTAACACTTCTTTGATCTGTTTGAACTAATTCTTGTAAAGAACTTTTATAATCACTAAAGAAAATAACATTTTTATCTTCAAAGTAAGGAACAATAATATCCAAAATAACTCGTTTTACTTCTTCATATCCTAAGTCTAAATAAATAGCTCCCATCAATGCTTCAAAAATATCTGCTAATATTACTTTCTTAAATCTTCCACCCTCTAATTCTTCTCCATGTCCTACTTTGATATAATTGCTGAAATTAAGATTACTAGCATAGGTAAAGCAAGCATTCTCACAAACATATCTTGCTCTTAATTTGGTCATATCCCCTTCTTGAATATCAAAATGATTATATAAATAATCACTCATGACTAAGTCTAAAACAGCATCTCCCAAAAACTCTAATCTTTCATAAGAAGCTTTTAGATGTTTTTCGTTAACATAAGAAGAGTGGGAAAAGGCTAATTGATAGAGTTCTATTTTTTTGGGATTTATTTTTAATTTTTCAAAAAGTTCTTCCATGATTTCACCTTCAAACTAAGTTTATTATATCAAGAAAAAGAAAAAAGAGAAATCTTTTTTCCCTTTTGTTAATTAAAATAATGAAATCCCGAATAAGTATAAATTTAAATTAGGATATCCCGAAATAAAAATAACCCATA
>CANRPT010000023.1 GCA_947632565.1 uncultured Bacilli bacterium
GCATTCAAGGTTTTAAATTTTCTAATAAACAAAAGGACTATCAGAAATTAATTATTTAATTTCCCGACAGCCCCTTTAAAAAACAACAATTTCATATAAACACCTCAAAAATGTTCCAAAGTAAGTTCCAAGATTTAAAATGGTACTACAAAGAAAATGGAGAATAATAAGAAGAAGTGGAGAACAAAGAATGATTCCTACTCCTTCCAACAACTTCTTCTTATTTTTGAGGAAACTTTTTATTGTAGTGGACATAGTTGATTACTACTAATTCTTCGAAAAGAACTTCCTAATTTTTGTCCCGTTTCAAAAATAAACTTTCCAACACTTAAAAAAGCATTTACAATTGCGCCACTTAAGCTTACTCCTCCTACAATTTGTAATAGTGTTTCTTCTTCTAATATTTTTTCCATATAATTCCTCCTTAATTACATTTTACTGGTCTAGCTATTCCATCTAATACTCCAATGATAAAAATAGCAGCGGCAACGATTCCAGCAATCCCCCATAATCCAATTCCACCTTGAACACGTTCTAATTCTTCTTCTTTTAATTTAGTCATTCGACATCTCCTTTCATCAGTTTCAAAATCATTTCAAAAATAGTTTCTTCTTTTCTTAAAAAGTAGCATTCCGTTGTAGTAGCATCTGTTTGATAAGTATAGGGGTTAATATAAATAATTTGATAAATGGTTTGATTTAGTGTGGTATAGTTTTGATCCACTTCTACAACTTCATAATCATATCTTTTTTGGTGAATATAAAAATGATTTTCGTGTTCAATAAAACCAATTTGATTACTATCTATCATCAAAAAATAACGATTTTCTTGCTTCAATAAAATAAATTTTTCATAAATTTGAAATGGAAACTGAAAACATATCCATAATATCCCTACTGTAACAATAAAAATAGAAAAAAGGGGAAACCAGAATTTTATTTTTTTGTCTTTTGTTATCTCGTAATCTTCAAGATTCCAATTATTCTTCATAACTTACTCCATTTTCAATTCGATATCTTTTAGAAAATAAATCTTGATTATGAAAGCGATGTGAAATAACTACAAAAGTTTTCTCTGGATAAGTTTGAAAAATTCCCTTTAATATTTCTCTTTCTTTCTGTATATCTATTTCATTTAATGATTCATCTAAAATATAAATATCTGCATTTTTTAATAATGCCCTCGCTAGTAAAATTCTTTGCCTTTGCCCTCCACTTAGATTAAATCCATTTTCCTCTAATAACATATCATAAGCCAAAATATTTTCTTCCACAATCTCATTTACTTTACATAATTTTGTTACCATGAAAAATGTATCATCCTCTACATTTTGGTCTAAGACAATATTTTGATAGATAGAATCTGTAAACAATGTTTCCTGTTGGGAAAGATAACATATTTTCTTTTTGATTTCTTTGGTTGCAAAAGTATTCATATCAATTCCATCTAAAAAAATCATTTGACTCTGGCTAGCAAGGTTGCTAGAAAGGATTTTGGCAAGAGTACTTTTTCCACTTCCACTACTTCCTGAAAGAAGAATTTTATCTCCTGCATGAATCATCATATTAATATCCGTTAATAAAAGCTTTTTGGGCTGATAACCAAAACTTAAATGAGAAACTTGAATTTCTTGAATCTCCCTTTTTTTTAAATTTTTCTTAGAAGAATCCTCTTCTACTTCATATAACTCAGATATCCTATCAAACGAAATTTTAGTATCTTTTAATTCTAAGATAGAACGAACAATATTTTTGATTGGATCTAATAGATATCCAGCTAATTGTAGAAATGTAAGAAATAAAGTAAAACCCATTTCTTCTTTCATTACCAAAAAAATTCCTAATCCTGTAAGAAAGAACATCCCGCATTCTGTAATGAGTCCTTGCAAAAATTCTTCTTTGAGAAACAACTGATTATAACGAATACTATTGTTTTGATACTTACTATATTTTAATAGAAAATTTCGTTCAATATAATCTTCAATATTTTGATTTTTAATCGTTTCTACTCCACTAATTGTTTCTGTTAAAAAAGAATTTAACTGTGCTTCTTTTTCTTTTCCAGAACGAATCTCTATCTCTAGTGGTTTTTGAAAACAAAGGAGAACAAAAAGAATCAATAAGACTATAATTGCTAATAAAATAGTAAGTTTACTTTGTAAGAAAAAAAGAGTACAAAAAGTAATAGTAGCTAATAATACATCTAAAAATATAGTTGTAAATAGTTTACTAAATACTTCTCTAATTTTAGAAATATCTTCCATTCTAGTTAAAACTTCACCCGTTGTTCTATTTTTATAATAGAGATAAGGAAGTGATAAAAGATGATGGTATACATTAAGAAATAACATTTTATCTAACCGATGACTTATTTGATTCATCAAAAAATTTCGGTAGTAGCGAAAACATTCTTTTAAGATAATCATTCCCGTAAAAAGAAATATAAAATTCAGTAAATTAGGAAAACTTTGAAAACAAACAACAATATCATACAAGATTTTTATCTGAAACGAACAAAGAATGCTAAAACAAGTAAATAGAAAAGAAAAAACACTAATTATCACTAAAAATTTTTTATTTTCCCAAATAAACTGAAAGAGGAAAGTTTTCATCCTATGATTTTTTTCAACATATCGAATCGGTTTTTCTGGTTTTAAAAACAAAAACTGATTGGTAGTAATTCTGGAAAATTTCTCAAAAGAAACTCTTTCTAATTGCTTTTTGTCAGGATCCGCAATGAAAAGATAATTCTTTTTGAAATTAATTTCATAAATTACGAGGAAATGCTGATAACTTTTTTTCTGAATAACATGAGCAATACAGGGAAGATTTTCTTGTTTTAAAAGTCGAAAATCGCCTTTTACTCCATAACCACAAAATCCTAAAGTTTTCGCCCCTTCTAACAAAGAATAAAGAGTTACACCATCTTTATTGGTATTGGTAAGATTCCTTAAATATTCTTTAGAAACTCCTCCACCATAATATTTCACTAGCATAGATAAGGAACATACACCACAATCTTTTCGGTCTAATTGTCTTTCCAATGGATACTTCATTTTTTTCACCTCCTAATAGGATTATTTAGAAAAAAATGAAAATGACTAAAAAAAAGCGAAAAAACTTTCATTTTTTTCACTTTTTTACACTTTTTTACATATTTAAAGTTGATTTAATGCTTGCAATGCATCTTGAAAAGTAGAAACACCTATAATTTTGATAGGATAATGATATTTTTTTTGAAGAGCGATACATTCCTCATAATTTTCTCCATTAGGAACTAAAAACACATCCATTTTTTGATCAACGGCACCTTTTAATTTATATTTTACTCCTCCAATACTTCCAACATTTCCATTCCCATCAATGGTACCAGTACCTGCAATTTGATATCCTTTCGTAATATCTTCTTCTAACAACTTATTATAAATTGTTAAACTAACCATTAATCCTCCACTAGGACCAGATTCACTACTAGCAAAAGAAAAAGAAATAGGTGGTTCCGTTTCATAATCATAAATAGTAGTAAGAGAAATTCCAAACATTTTTTTTCCATCTTTTTCTATTACAACTGCATATTTTTCTTTCGTTTGATTCCCATCTCTTACTGTTATGGAAACCTTTTCTCCTACTTTTTTCTCCTTTAAAAATTCTTGAATTGTTTCTATTCCCGTAACTTCCTGATGATCAATAAAAACAAGATCATCTCCAAGTTTTAAATCTGTATTACTATTTTCATCTAAATAAATTAAATAATGATGAGTATCTTTTACGGTTATTTTCTTTCCTACTTCTTGATAGGCAACCATAATCGCATTTTGATTGGCTTCTTTTAAAGAAATTTTATCTCTCTGATAAACATCTTCTTCACTTTCCTTTTCATTTAATGTTATATCTTCCTGAGAAACAATATCCCAACTAGGAAATATTTGCGCTAAAAAATAAGTAGGAACAGTTGCATAAAGTTGTTCTACATAACACATATAAAAACTTCCTTTGGCATCATATGCTTCTTCTATTTGAATTTTTCCATTCGTGTTAATTGTCCCTCCTCCTGTATAAATATAATAAGGAATTGGATAAGTTAAAGATACATAAAAAACAAGACAAAACAAAAAAGTTAAATAATATTCTTGGATAAATTTTTTTACTTTTTCATATAATGAATTAATCATGATATCACCTTTTTAGTAAATTATAACATGAAAGAAAGAGATTTATGAAAAAAAGAATGAAAAATTTAGGAGTTATCTGTCTACTTTTAATTACTATTTTTTATATGATTACTCGTTCTAAACAAGTCATTGAAAGTGTTTGTTTTTCGATTTCTATTTGGAAAGATAACCTGTTTCCTACACTATTTCCTTTTTTTGTTGTCTCTAATTTATTAATGCATTACGGTTTTGTAGACATCATTGGAACTTTTTTACAAAAACCCATGCGCCATTTTTTTAAACTTCCAGGGTGCTGTGGATTTGTTTTAGCAAGCAGTTTATTTTCTGGGTTTCCAAGTGGAGCAAAATATACGAAAGATTTAGTAGAACAAAATAAAATTTCTAAGCAAGAAGCAGAACGTCTTTTAACCTTTACACACTACTCGAATCCTTTATTTGTTTTGGGAATGATTGGTACAATTCTATTAGCCAATCAAAAGATAGCATTTTTAATTCTAATTTCCCATATTACAGCAGGAATTTTAGTAGGAATTATTTTCAACCATAAAAAAGAATTTTCCGAAAAGGAAAAGAAAACAATCCCACAAGACCAACAACATCAGAACACAAAAACTTTTGGAGAACTGTTAACTACCAGTATTTGGGATAGTTTAAATACCATGTTTTTATTGCTTGGAATTGTTACTATTTTCTTAATTTTTAATTCTCTCATACAAGATTTTACTCATTTTCCTAATATCTTGCAAGCCATCTTAGCTGGATTATTGGAAATGACACAAGGGGTAAAACTAGTAAGTAGTTTAGAAATATCACTTCTTTTAAAAGCAATTTTAATAACCGGAGTCATTTCTTTTGGAGGATTTAGTGTTCATATGCAAGTTCTAGGAATTATTAGTTCCAACCAAATAAAATACAAGTCCTTTTTCTTAGCTAGAATCTTACATGCCATTCTTGCTATGGGACTTGTATTACTACTTTTCTTCTTTTTTTCTACTTATTGAGTCAACCAAATATCACTAATTTCTATGGTTATTTCCCCTGTTTTTACAAGGGAATTTATAGATAGATAATATCTTCCACTTAAACTACTAATATCCAAATCTTCTTCTACCCATTTTGTATCTTTTAAGGTAGTAGTTGCATCAGACTGATTAACAGATGCTTGAAACGTTTGATTGTTTGATTTTTCCTTTTGAAAACCAATTAGGCACTTAGAAATACCACTAGCATTTGATAATTTGTTTAATACACGATATTTGATATGCATTTTTTGGTATGGTGTTAAATCAATTGCATAATTACTAGAATATGTTACATTACTATTATTACTACTAGTATTTTGATGATATAAAATAATCTTTTCTGCTTCTTGAGTTACCTTTCTATTAGTAATGTTATCTTGTCCAGTCAACTGAAAGCCATTTCCCAACATATTGGTAGCATGAAAGTTAGAATCTAAATTATTTTTGATTAAATAAAAACGATTTAAGTCATCCTCGCGTTCTGAGAAAGTAGAAGTTACTAAATGAATTCCGAAATCTTCACTAAAATCTACATGAGAAATATAAATATCTATGGCATAAATATTAATGATAGTTCCATCTTCTAAAACAGCAGAATCGATACTTAACATTTCACTATCCTGTACTTTAATTGCTTGAAAATCAGATATCTTTCGTCCTTCTGGAATGGTATTTGGAATTGTCTCATGTAATTTATATTTCATTCCATCATAATAAATATATTTGTTTTCAATACTATTACGATCATTTTCATCTACCATACTTGTTCCTAATATTTTTGAGGTACCATCTTGAAATACTAGATGAACGCATTGATTTAATAAAACATCATGACACTGTTCTTCCTCCATATAATTTACTGTTTGAATACCACGTGTTAAAATATCATCTTGAATGTCTTTCGTAAGTGTATTTTTAAAGGTATCCATTTCTAATTTTTCTAGACTAATCCCAGCTTTTAATCGATAATTTAAAACAATAGATAGCATACCAAATAACATTCCCATAATTAAAGCAAAAGTTAAAACAACTTCAATGATACTCATTCCTTTATTATTTAACTTCATTTTTTCACCTACTCAACTTTGACTTTTCTACAACAATTACTGGTCTTACTCCAATCGATGCATTCTTTACTGTTGTATTTGGATCGACAAAAATATCTGGTTTGGTATTATTGATAAAAGCTGGTGCAAGTAAATTTTTTTGTATTGTCCATGCCATTTCATTGTTTTCCGTAACCATATTGGCCATCCAATAACCAGTATTATCTGTTAAATTATCAAATAAATAAGATAAATTTTCTTCTTCTAAGGGAAGAGAAAATAAATTAGTGGTATCAAAGAAATTTTCCTCTACCATTTGTCCTAGGATTGTATATAAGTCAGATGGTTCCAATAATCTACTTCGATAACCTTCATAAGAAATCGTATACCCATTCTTTGATACATAAGTGTTTCTACTCGTAAGTGGAGTTACATTTGTCCATTGATCTGTATTACTTTTTAAAATAGTAAGAACCGAATCAGGTTTTCCAGGAGTATCATTAAAAATTGTTTCTGTTCCAATATTATTCGATAAAATTAAAGTAACTGTTTCTTCATAAGAAGAACTATTCTTTAATACATAAAAAGTTTGGATTCCATTTCCTGGATTAAATTCAACTTTTTCTCCCATGGTATATCTTTTATATTTTCCATCATAGATTCCTAAATTCACATAGCGTAGCGAAGTAGATTTATCTGCATTGACAACTGTTCTTGTTAAAAACAAACGATATTTTCCAATCAAAAATTGGTTGGGATTGGTTTCATCATAAAAGGAATCTTTGTTACTAATTGTATTGACATAGCTACGAAAATTACTTAATTTTCCAGAATCAAAAAATTCATTTGTCTTCACTTCTTCGCGAAATTTACTAATATCATATGCTGTTAGTAGGATGGTATCATTTTCTGAAACCCCAATCATCTGTTTTAATTTTTGACAGTAACTAACATTTTGATAAATATTAGAATTGGTACAATCCGTAATATCTAGATAGGTATTAGTTAGTAAATGAGTATCAACATAATCGGTATCCATAGCTCTAACTAATAGTTGTTTATATAAATTGCTGGCATAAACACTATCAACATCATCATAAGTAGTTAAAGTTTCATATTCTCCAATATAGGGTACTATATTTTGATAAACTAAAAGAAATAAAGTAGCAACAAATACTGTAACAATCAATGTTTCAACTAGAATAAACCCCTTTTTATCTAATAATTTCATAAAATTCACTTTCCTTTATTGATTCTACTTTAAATTTATTATATAATAAAAATATGTAAAATGCTACAAAAAAGATGAAAAGAATAGTTGAGGGGAAAATTATGGTAAATTATGACGTAGAAAAGACGCCAATTGTTGATTTGGTAAATAAAATTATTATTACAGGAGTTCGTTCTAGAGCATCTGATATTCACTTTGATCCGATGGAAGATGGATTAAAAATTAGGATGCGTATTGATGGTGATTTAAGGGATCATGCTATTATTCCAAAGGCATCAGAAAGAAATCTAATTACTAGAATTAAATTAATAGCAGGAATGAATATTACGGAAAATCGTTTACCACAAGATGGTGCCATTAAGGGAAAAATTGATGATTTAGAATTAGATATGCGTGTATCTGTTATTCCTACAAATGAAGGAGAAAAAGCTGTTGTTCGTATCTTGGATTATAGTATGAGTTTAAATGGTTTAAAAAATTTAGACTTTTCTCCAGAAAATTATAAAAAAGTTGAAAAAATGTTAACGGTTCCTAATGGAATTATTCTAGTAACTGGTGCTACTGGTTCCGGAAAATCGACTACTACCTACTCGATGTTACAAGAATTAAATGATGAAGAAAGAAATATTATTACAGTAGAAGATCCAATTGAAATGAATATTGAAGGAATTAATCAAGTACAAGTAAATTCTGATATTGGATTAACCTTTGCTAACATTTTGCGTTCTATTTTAAGACAAGACCCAAATATTATTTTGATTGGAGAAATTCGTGATTCAGAAACTGCTCAAATCGCAGTTCGTGCCTCTATTACTGGTCACTTAGTTTTATCTACTATCCATACCAATAATTCTTTAAGTACCATTGAAAGATTATTAGATATGGATGTAGAAAGATATTTATTATCAAGTGCTCTAGAAGGAATTGTATCCCAAAAACTAGCAAGACGTCTTTGCACAAAATGTAGAAAATTAAGACCTACTACTCCATTTGAAAAACAGTTATTTAAAACTTCCCTTGGAAAAGATGTTATTGAAATTTGGGATACAGGAAAATGTGAGGAATGTACAAATGGATATCATGGTCGTATCGCAATTCAAGAGGTACTTCTAATTAATGAAGAATTAAGAGATCAATTAAGTAACGAAAATCTAAAAAAAGAAGATTTAAGAGAAATGGTATATGGTAAAGGTCGTGTAACAACAATGTTACAAGATGGACTAGAAAAAGTATTAAAAGGATATACTACTTTTGAAGAAATCTATAAGTTAATCGAAGTAGAAGATGAATTAGATAATGAAATCAAAATCAATGAGTATATGGAAAAAGAAGATGAAAAGAAAGAAAAGTAGGATAAATAATAATAACCTACTTTTTTATTTTAAATTATTCTTCATAAAAAGTTAATCTTTTTAAAAATTAGTGATAACCTTCAACTTGATTCAATATTTCTTGTTGTTGGTTATTATTTAAATAGCTAGAATCTAATAATTCATAGTCTTTTAGGTACGTATATTTAAATGTTAAAATCTTTTCTACGGATTCATTAATTCTTTCTTCGCTAATCTTTTCTTTAATTATGGAAATTGCATTTCTACTACCATTTGGCATCAATAATAAGTCTACTCCAGCATCGATTGCCATGGTATAAATATCTTCATCAGAATAATTTTTCGTTAATGCTCCCATATTTAAAGCATCTGTCACTACTAATCCCTCATATCCTAAATCCTGTTTTAAAATATCTGTTACAATTTTTTTAGATAAAGAGGCTGGTACATGATTACCAGTAATATTTGGTAAAGCTAAATGCCCTATCATTATCATTTTTGCACCATTTGCGATTGCATTTTGAAAAGGAACTAATTCTAACTCTTTTAATTCCTCATAAGTTTTTGAAATAATTGGTAAATCGCTATGAGAATCAACGGCAGTATCTCCATGTCCTGGAAAATGTTTATAAGTAGCAATTATTCCATTATCTTCTAATCCTTTTCCTAAGGAACAAGCCATTTTGGATACTAATTCAGGAGTACTACCAAAGCTTCTTTTTCCAATAACCGTGTTATTAGGATTAGAATAAATATCTACAACGGGGGCAAAAGTAATATTTACTCCAACTGTTTTTAATTGTTCTGCTATGACTTTTCCTACTTGATAAGCAAGTTCCTTATCTTCCGTTTTTCCCAAATCATACATATAAGGAATATATAAAGGATTGCCATCGGTTAAATTCTGTAATCTTTGTACAGTTCCACCTTCTTGATCAATTGTAATCATCATTGGAATTTTACTATATTGCTGCAAATCTGATACAAATTTTTTGGTATTTTCAAAAGTAGTAATATTATTATTCATTAAAATAAACCCACCTGGTCCTACTTCTTCAATGGTCTTTTTCAATGTATCATCTACTGTACTATTCGTATAATAAACAATTAACATCTGCCCTATTTTTTCATCAAGGGTCATATGCTCCATTGTTTCTTTGACATGTTCTGCAATTGTCTTTGTTGTATCCACAGGTTGGTCTTTTGACTTCTGAGAATTAGGAATTTGCAAGAAAAATAATGTACTAATTGAAATTACTCCTATAACCAATAATAGAATAGATTTCTTTTTCATACCATCACCTCTATCACAATTGTATCATACTTTCATCATTTGTCTATCAAAAATAGAAGGGATCAAACCTTCTATTCATAATTTGAAAACACAATTGCTTCCATATCTTCATTACCTTCAACGATCAACTAAAGTTTTACATTTCCAGACAGAAAAAGAAGATCACCTTTTAAAATAATCTTCTATTACTTCTAAATCATTATAAGGCAAATAATTATCTCCTACTGCCATATAATTATCAGTTCCTTTTCCAGCAATTAACACAATATCATTTTCTTTCGCTATCGCAAAAGCATGATAAATCGCTTCTTTCCGATCGATTACTTTTTCATAATTCGTTCGTTTAGAATCTTTTATTAAGTCTGAAATAATATCCTCCACTTTTTCATTTCTAGGATCATCCATTGTAAAAATAACATAATCAGATTCTTCTAATACCAATTTTCCCATTGGTCCTCTTTTTTCTTTTTCTCTTCCTCCTGCGCTTCCTGTAACCGTGATTATTTTCCCTTTTTTAATGAATTTTAAAAATTCAAATATTTTAGAAAAAGCATCTGGTGTATGTGCATAATCTAAAATAATATGATAATTTTGTCCATAGTTCAGAAATTGTACTCTTCCACTTGGAGCATGAATGAAGAAAATCCTTTTTAAGATATCTTGAAAATCCATTTTTAATGCCACTAAAGTTAAAATGGCACTACATAGATTATATGCATTAAATTCTCCTAATAGCGGAGATACAATTTCATAAATTTTTTCTTGATACTTTACTTTTATTATCGTATTTTCAAAGCTTGGTAATACTTCTAGAATCTGTAAAGTAGAAGGATTTTTTCCATAAGTGAAAATGGTTCCTTTGGCTTCTTTTTTGAACTCTTCATAATACTTATCATCGCAGTTTAAAATAGAATAGCCATCTTCTTTTACTTGTTTTACTAACTGTTTTTTGCAAGTAACATAATTTTCTATCGTTTTATGAATATTTAAATGGTCTTCTGTAATGTTTGTAACGATTCCAATTTCAAATTCTAAATTGGTTAGTCGATTTCGATAAAATGCTTCCGAAGAAGTTTCCATACTTAAAAACTTACAACCACTATCTACAAACCTTCTAAAATAACCATATAATCTATCTGCATCTGGTGTAGTATTACGAATTGGTTCTTGAAAGCTTTTGCAGATTAATCCATTTGTTCCTAAATAAGCACAAATATCACTACCTAACATTTCCTGAATGATGGTTGCTACGGTTGTTTTTCCATTGGTACCAGTAATTCCAATTAATTTTAACTCTCTTTCTGGGTAGTCATAAAAACGACTCGCTAAGAAAGGAAGCTCCAGATTGGTATTCTCTACCAAAATAGTAGGAACAGAACAAGCAACTTCTTTTTGTACCACCACTGCACTGGCACCATTTTGAATGGCTTCTTCTATAAAATCATGACGATCTGCTGTTACTCCTTTTACACAAACAAATAAATCCCCTTCTGTTACCTCTTTTGAATTGATTTTGATTCCTCTTATTGGAATATCCGGATAACCTGGATATAATTCATTTAACTTCTTCATTCTCTATGCCTCCAAATACACGATAAGGTTTCATTTTATCAGGATTTTTTACATACCTTTGATAGATTGCTAAAAGATGGTTTTCTTGATCCATTACTACAATCATATCTTCCTTCGTAGGAAGAGGTAGTATCATTCCATTTCGTACTTTTCTTTTCCAATCTTCTTCTACTACTATTTTAGGATAAGTAGCAAGCGCTTGTTCCAGAGAAATCATTTTACTTTCTTCTATTTCTGATTGTGAAATTGCTTGTTCTATCGAAAAATCTCCTTGTTTGATTCGAATTAAATTTTTCATCGTACAATCAATTCCTAGCTTTTCTCCGATATCTCGAATAAGACTTCGAATATAAGTTCCTTTAGACACTTTTACTTCTATTGAAAAAGTATAATAGTTGTTTTCTTTTTTGAATTCTCCTACTCGTTTCAAATTAAATATCTTTACTTCTCTTTTGGGAAGTTCAATCTCTATTTGATTTCTAGCATATTCATGTAATCTTTTTCCCGCAATATGAATAGCAGAATATTTTGGAACTTCTTGTAAATACGTCCTAGGAAAATTTTTTAAAACCTCATCTATTTTTTCTATTTCTAAGTCCTCTATATCATATGTTTTTTCTATCTTTCCCGTGATATCTAAGGTATCGGTTTTCATTCCTACTACTACTTCTGCTTGATAAACTTTTGTGGCACTAGTTAAAAGTTCAATAATTTTACATCCTTCATTCACTCCTACTACCAATACTCCTGTTGCAATAGGATCTAAAGTACCTGTATGTCCAACATGTTTGGTATTTAACTGTTGACAAACCATATTTACTACCTCACGACTTGTCAATCCTTTTTCTTTGTTGATAACCAAGATACCACTCTTCATCTTTACCACCTAGTATTAGTATAGCAAACTCTAACTAAAAAAACTACCAGAGAAGTAGTTTTTCTTATTTTTCTAAATCACTTTGTTTAATTAAATATAGTCCTTTATCTTTATAAAAAGCATAAAAAATATCTTCTAACTTTACTTGTTCTTCTTTTAATGTTTTCGTTAACCAAGATTCTTTTTTTCCAATTTGTTTTAAAGTTTCTTCTTGAATCTTTCCATCTAAAATTAAAGGAAGTGGATAATCCCCAAATTTTCCTTCTTTTTTTTGAAATACACTTAACTTTCCACTAGATTCTAAAACTGCATAATCTACTTCTTCTATGGTTCTAATATGTTGTTCTCGTAATTGTGTTAACAAATCTTCAATATTATAACGCTGCTTTATCATTTCTTTAAAATTAACTACTCCCTTATTAATCATGACGGATGGGGTTCCATCAAAAGCATCTCTAATCTTAGCACTTTTTAAGGAAATGTAACTCATTCCAATTTGAATAAAAACTAAAGCAACAATTGGAATAATAGATAAAAAAATACTCTCTTCTCGATTATCAATAGAAATTGCAGCTAGCTCTGCAATTAAAATAGAAACAATTAGATCAACAATACCTAACTGTCCAATTTCTCTTTTCCCCATAAAACGATATAATAATGTAATCAGAATATAAAAAAGAACCGTTCTTTCTAACACAATAACATAATCCATCAAATCACCTAATATTATCATGGTTTCTGGAATATATTTTTATACATTTCATAAATTTTATTAGGTGATCATATGGAACTTCTCAAATATTTAAAAACCCTAATCTATATCTTAATTCCCATTTTAATCTTAAATATCATGGTTTCTTTATTTTACTATTTCAATATTATCAATCATGGAGTAATTAATTATATAAAACTATTTATCGTCGCAATTTCTATGTTTATTGGCGGAATTTATATCGGTAGCAAAGCAAGTAAGAAAGGATGGTTAGAGGGAATCAAAGTAGGACTCGAAGTCATTTTTCTTCTATTTATCATTAGTTACTTAGCATTTGATCAAGGCATGAATCTAAAAACAATCATCTATTATTTCATTTTATTAGCATCTTCTATGTTAGGTAGTATGATGGGAATTAATAAAAGAAAGGCAAATTAACCTTTCTTTTTTAATCTTTTGGATAATTTTGATAAAATTCTTCACGATATTCTAATATTCTATTTTCTTTTATCGCTTTTCTTAATTCTTCCGTTAAACGGATTAAAAAACGAATATTATGAATGGATAATAATCTTCCTCCTAGGGATTCTTCTACATTTAATAAATGTCTAATATATGCTTTGGTATAATTTTTACAGGTGTAACAGTCGCAATCTTCTTCAATTGGAGTAAAATCCTCTTTATACTGAGCATTTTTTAAATTCATTTTTCCATGTTTCGTAAAAGCATTTCCGTGTCTAGCAATTCTCGTTGGCAAGACACAATCAAACATATCGATTCCACGAATGACTCCTTCCACAATATCAGCAGGTTCTCCTACTCCCATTAAATATCTTGGTTTATCTTTTGGTAAATAAGGAATGGAATAATCGATTGCTTTATACATATCTTCTTTGGATTCGTTATCATTCGCTACTCCTCCAATGGAGTATCCATCAAAATCCAGTTTTACGGTTTCTATCGCAGAAAATTTTCTTAAATCAGGATAAGCACCACCTTGCACGATTCCAAATAAAGATTGATTGGGATTTTGATGTACTTTCTTTCCCCGTTCTGCCCATCTTAGGGTTCTTTCTACACTTTTTTTCATATATTCGTGAGTTGCACTGGCAGGAGGACATTCATCAAAACTCATCGCAATATCACTATCTAATTTATTTTGAATTTCAATGGATTTTTCAGGAGTTAAAAATAATTTTGCTCCATCGATATGACTTTTAAAATAAACTCCTTCTTCGGTAATATCTTTGGGTTTGGCCAAAGAAAATACTTGGAACCCTCCACTATCCGTTAAAATAGGACCATGATAATTCATAAACTGATGCAATCCTCCTGCTTTTTCGATTAAATCTTCTCCTGGTCTTAACCATAGATGATAGGTGTTTGCTAGAATGACTCCAGAATGCATTTCATACAATTCTTCTGGTGTTAACATTTTTACCGTAGCACGAGTTCCTACGGGCATAAACATTGGAGTTTCTACTACTCCATAATTGGTTTCTATTTTTCCAAGTCTTGCTTTGGTATTTTTTTCTTCTTGGATTAAATGATATGTTATTTTCATACAATCACGTCACTTCATTTCTATTTGATTAACATGCTATCTCCAAAGGAGAAAAAGCGATATTTTTTTTGAATAGCTTCTTGATAAGCTTTTAAAATATTTTCTCTACCTGCTAGAGCACTTACTAACATAAGTAAAGTAGATTTTGGTAAATGGAAGTTGGTAATTAAAGAATCTATGGCTTGAAATTTGTATCCAGGATAAATAAAGATATTGGTTTCTCCAGAACAGGCTTGAAAGTGTCCATATTTCTCTATCACAGATTCTAGTGTTCGAACACTCGTTGTTCCAACCGCTATAATTTTTTTATGATTTTCTTTGGTTTGTGTCAAAATATCAGCGGTTTCTTGACTCATTTCATAATATTCTGTATGCATATGGTGATCTAGAATATTTTCTACTTGTACTGGTCGGAAAGTTCCAAGTCCTACATGAAGAGTAACCGATACTACATGGACTTTCTTTGCTTTTATTTTTTCTAACAGTTCTTTGGTAAAGTGAAGACCGGCTGTAGGAGCCGCACTACTTCCTAAGTTCTTGGCATATACCGTTTGATAACGAGATTGATCTTCTAATTTTTCATGAATATAAGGAGGAAGAGGCATCGTCCCTAATTTTTCTAAAATTTCTACTAAAATGCCTTGATAAATTAAAGAAAATTTGCGAATTCCTTCTTCTTTTTCTTCGATACACTTTGCTTTTAATTCTCCATTTCCAAAAGAGATAATAGTTCCAACATGTACTCTTTTTGCTGGTTTGACTAAAGCTTCCCAAGTATCTGATTGTAAGTCCTTTAATAGTAAAATTTCGATTACTGCTTTGGTATCTTCTTTGATACCAATTAAACGGGCAGGAAGTACTTTCGTATCATTTAATACTAAAGTATCTCCTTCTTCCATATAATCTAAGATATCAGAAAAAACATGATGACTGGTTTCTCCTGTTTTTTTATCTAACACTAAAAGCCTAGATGCATCTCTTTGAGATAAAGGCGTCTGGGCAATTAATTCTTCTGGTAAATCATAATTAAAATCTTCTAGTTGCATATTTTCAACTTCCTATCTATTCATTTTGACTAACTAACTCATCGTAGTACTTATCTTGCATTTCATGTATTTTAGCTTCCAAAAATTTTATTATTTGATTTTTGGTGTGAACTCCTGTTTGTTCTGCCTCATTAACAATTTTCTTTAATAATTCTTTTCTTCCCTCTAAATCTAAAGTTTTATCACGAACTGTCATTAGTAAAGAGTTATCACCAACAATGGAAATAGTCTTTTCAATTTCTTGAATACTACTATTTTGATAATAATCTGCTAAAGTAAATAAACTTCCTTCTTCATAATCTTTCAGATTCAAATGTCCGAATTCAATTAGTCCACATAAAGAAACAACATACATTGCTTTTTCTTCTTTGGTAACTAATAAAGAATCCATAAATTCCACAAAAGATAATATTCTTTTGGCATTCTCTTCCTCTAAAAGTAATAATTTTGGTACAGTATTCCATTTTTCGATATCATCTTTTTCATCTAGTATCGCAAATTTTTCTCCTACTACTTCATTGATTCTCGTAATTAAATTCTCAATGTTTATTTCTTTGGTGTTTTCAAATAATTTTTCACTCATACAATCCCTCTTCCTTCTTTTTTCTTTTTAATGAAATAAATCTTTCTGATATTCTATCTTTAAATGCTCATAAGCAAGCATGGTTGCTACTCTACCACGTGGTGTTCTTTTTAAAAATCCTTGCTGTAATAAATATGGTTCATAGACATCCTCTATCGTTGTCACTTCTTCTCCAATCGAAGAGGCAACAGATTCTATTCCAACTGGTCCTCCATTAAATTTTTCAATAATTGCGAGTAATAATTGATGATCGGTATCATCTAATCCTTTTTCATCAATTTTTAAACGTTCTAGAGATTTTTTGGTAATTTCTAAATCAATGATACCACTGCCATCTACCAAAGCAAAATCTCTTACTCTTTTGAGTAACCGATTCGCAATTCTAGGGGTCCCTCTACTACGACTAGCTAATTCTAAAGCTGCATCATCTTCTATTTCTACATGATATACTTTGGCACTTCTTTTTACTATTTGTATTAATTCTTCAATGGTATAGTACTGCATTTTCGCAATGATACCAAAACGATCTCGCAATGGTGAAGTTAAATCTCCTGCACGGGTAGTAGCTCCTACTAAGGTAAACTTCGGTAAATTAATTCGAATACTTCTACTATTTCCTTCTCCCCCAATCATAATATCTAATACAAAATCTTCCATCGCTGGATATAGGATTTCTTCAATATACGATGGCATTCTATGTATTTCATCAATAAATAAAACATCATTTGGTTCTAAGGTAGAAAGAATGGCAGCTAAATCACCAGATTTTTCGATACTAGGACCACTTGCTGTTTTGATATTTACCCCTAATTCATTCGCAATGATATTTGCTAAAGTAGTTTTTCCTAAGCCTGGTGGACCATATAATAATACATGATCTAGGGGTTCTTCTCTTAATTTTGCTGCTTCAATATAAACTTTGATATTTTGTTTGACATCTTCTTGTCCAATATATTCCTCTAACGATAGAGGACGAATACTAACTTCTTCTTGATCTTCTTCTAATATTTCTCCAGATACAATTCTATCCTCCATAAATTCCTCCTTCTATTTTAATAATAATTTTAAGGCTTCTTTCACCTGATCTTCTAAACTTAATTCTTGATTCACACGTACAACAACAGCTTTTACTTCTTTTTCTTTATAACCAAGTCCTTTTAATACTTCTATTAACTCTTCATAAGTATTACTACTAGAAGTTGTCTCAATATTAGCAATTGTAACTTTTCCTTTTAAATCTAGAATCATTTGTTTTGCTACTTTATCTCCTATTTTTGGAAATTTCTTTAAATATAAAATATTTTCTCTTTCAATGGCATCTAAAATTCCTGGGATACTTCCTGTTGCTAAAATCGGAAGTGCCATTTTAGGCCCTAGTCCTTTGACACTAATGAGTTTTAAAAACATTTCTTTTTCTTCTTTCGTTTTAAAACCATACAAACTATTTTCATCTTCCCGTATTACTTGATGAACATATACTTGATAAGTAGAACCAATCTCAAAAGAATAAGGATTTGGAGTATAAATTTGATATCCAACTCCTCCTACTTCTACCACAATATAGGTACTTTCTATTTCTGTTACTTTTCCCAACAAATAACTATACATATGAATCCTCCACAACTATTTCTATTATATAATACTTTCTTATAAAATAAAAGAAAAGATAAGAAAAATTTGTTCTTTCCTATTCCTTATTGATTCTTTTTTCTTTTTGCCATGTTGGGTATTTGAACACTTCCAGTTATTTTTAATTTTTTCGTATTTATTTTCTAGCAGAAAAATTGTTCCATAGTTTTTTATTATCTGGTAATTCTATTTGTTCTTTTGTCATTTGGATGTGGTCTTTAAATTCAAAATTAAAAAGAGAAAGAATGTTAGATTTTTCTCGTCTTCTTTCTCTTTATTTATGGATTTACTTGATGTACTGTAGAATAAGAAACATACCACGTAACTGGATAATGATAGTCAGTTCCTGACTCCGTGTCTAGATAAATAAAACCTGCTGTTCCTAATGATGAATAACCAGATGCTAATGCATTTCCATACTGAATTAAAATAATATATTCTTTCCAATCCCCTGTTCCTTTATTATCAGTAATCCAAGAAATCCTTCCTCCAACTCCTATATAATTATAAGTTGCTTTCAAAACATACCCTTCTGGAACTTTCGCTATGATATGTTGAAGATATATTTTGTTAAAAGTTTCATTGGTTGTTAATTGAGAAAATCCTCCTAATCCTGGACCTGATTCACCAATTGTTTTAATTTCTAAAGCATTGCTTGTTCCAAAGTTCGTTTGCATACTCTTTTTCGTAACTGTTACATGGTTATTATTATCATTATTATAAACATGAATATCATTGGCACCTTGTACTATTTCAAAATTAGTACTAGTAGTAGACGTCGCTGGTTCATTCACAAATTGTGAATCAGTTGTGAGATTAGTAGTTGTCCCAAACTTTTGGGTAATTGGTAATTCATAAATTCCTTTTACGACATTATATTGATTTCCCTTTTTAGTTTCTATCATTTGATCTACTAAATTTGATGTTGCTGTTGTATAGTTTACTGTGATTTTGGCATTTGACTCTCTTGTTGTATCTGCAGCCTGATAAAATATGTTTTGATAACTTGTTACATTAGACATAAT
>CANRPT010000024.1 GCA_947632565.1 uncultured Bacilli bacterium
TTAGCAAAAGCTAACTTACTCATAATTCCAAAAGATTGAGCCTACAAAGGCTCTTTCTTTTCGTATTTTTTACATCTCCTATAATAGAAAGGAGGAAGTGGTATGTTTAAGAACTGGTTTAACAGGGATAAGCGAACTGAACTTGATAAGAGGATTGATGAGGGTCTCGGTGAATTAAGTAATCTTAGTATTACTTCCGAGAATTATGATCAAGCTGCGAAGAATGTTGAGATACTTTGCAAGGCTAGAAGTTATGAAAAGCCGAGGAAAGTAAGTCCTGATGCGCTTCTAAGTGCGATTGTATCTGTCGGAAGTATTGTTCTGATTCTTGGTTACGAGCAAGCTCATGTAATCACATCAAAGGCGTTTCACTTTATTCCTAGAGGGCGTGTTTAACACATGCCCTTCCTTTTTTTTCGTAAAAATTACAGTTCCTTTTATAGAAAGGAAGGTGTTCTTATATGAAGAATGGCATTGCTTGTGATCAGGTTATTAAGATGATGAATGAAGTCATCGATTCTATCATGGAGCCAGTTTCCAAGGCTTGTTACGAGGCTCTCGAGCCTTATGACGATGACACGAAGGTGACGATGCTCTATGATGACGTTGATTTCATTGCAGATGAGCTTCATTTCCTGAAGGATTGCTTGCACATTCTCGCAAAGAGGACGTCGGCTTTTAAGGACGAGGCATAGCCTCTCCTTTTTCGTAAAAAATACAATGTTTATAATAGAAAGGAGTGATTTGAATGATCACGATTACGGTTATCTTGCTTGCTATTATGGCATTGGCAGTTGGGGCTTGTTTCCTACCTTTGGTAGCATTACCTCTTTTGGACATTGTTGTTTGTGGCCTGCTGATTTGGTACTTTGTGAAGTTGATCAAGAAGCTCTTTAAGAAGAAAGATTGAGCCTACAAAGGCTCTTTCTTTTCGTATTTTTTACAGCTCCTTTTATAGAAAGGATGGTGTTTATTATGCTTGTAGAAGTAATCACTAGTCTCACAAGGATAGCGTTGTTCTATATTTGTGGAACGACTCTTTGGGAGCTTATAAGGTATGTCTACAATAAGAAGCACCACAGGACTAAATGGTAGGCTTAGCCTACCTTTTTAATTCGTAAAATTTACAGCCTCTATTATAGAAAGGGGTTGTGATTTATGTCTACTACGTTTGAACTGATTGTTGCTTTGGTTTTGGTTATCGCTGGCAGGGTTGTCACTTCTACTACGGAAAAGAAACGGGATAACTATTAATAGTTATCCTATTCTTTTTAGCTCGTAAAATTTACAATGTTTATAATAGAAAGGAAGGTGTTTTAAATGTTCGGTCTTTTGTATATTTGTACGGCAGTTCTTCTTGGAGGATTTTGTATGTTTGCCTATGGGCTTTACAGCATTGTCCTGCATGATGTTGTCGGTGTTGACGAAAACGAAAAGTAAGACCCTACTAGATTAAGAATAGGCTAAGCCTATTCTTTTTTCTGCCCCAGTGGTGCAATCGGCAGACACAACAGACTTAAAATCTGTCAAGCTATGGGTTCAAATCCCATCTGGGGCACCATCTATATTTTTAAGGAGGTAATTATAATGGTTGGAATCAAGAGGAAGAAGGACATCTACGAAGAGGAAACTAGTATGTTTGTATCGATTCTTTTGGAATTGAACAGGCCTTTCAAGTTTTCGGAGAGGAAAGGTGATGGGACAACCGATAATCCATATTATCGAACTGTCGAATACATGGCTACTGATACGGATATTAAAAGGATTACAAACTATCTTAGAAAATTAAGGAAAATTCAGAAAGAATTTTTGGAAGATTCTATGTAATTCGTAATTTTTACAGTCCTTAGTATAGAAACGATAAGGAGGTAATTGGTATGTTCGGTTACAAGTTGGTTAAGGAAAAGAACTTTGCAGGGGCTTTGAAAGCCATGGGTGATTGCGGCGATGCCATCGTGAAGATGAATAACATTATTGCTAATGTTGATCTTCCCGATAGTGTTAAATGTGATCTTTGGAAAAATGGAATAGTAGCTTTTGCATGTCTTGCTGATGGACTACATAACTTGGATAACAATATTCCAGATCTATCTACCGCGCTTCGGAACTTTGGAGAGGCATAGCCTCTCCTTTTATTTTTTAAGGAGGTTGATACCATGGAGAACAAAATCAAGGAATTCGGTAAGAAGATTCTAGACGGAGCAGTTAATAACTCTCCAGAGATTCTGACAGGACTGACATGCGGCGGAGTTGTAGGGACGGCAATCATGTCTGGACAGGCAGCGGTTAAGGCAAATGAAGAACTAAAGAAGATTGAAGAAGATTTCAAGAAAGTTGAGGAGGAACTATCATGGAAAGACAAGGTTCGTTACACATGGAAATTTTATATTCCTACAGCTTTGATGGGCGGAGTAACAATGGTGTGTGCAATTGGGTCCAATCGTATATCTTCGAACCGAGTAGCAGCGATTAGTTCTCTTTATGCGATTGCCGAGAAGGGGCTGAAAGAGTATCAGGATAAGGTAATTGAGACAATTGGTGAGAAGAAGGAGAAAGCTATTAAGGACGAGATTGCCAAGGGTCGAATTGATCAGGATCCAGTTTCTAAGAATGAAGTGATTCTTACAGGAACTGGAGATTTCCTTTGCTATGATGCAATGTATGGAGGATATTTTAGGAGTACAATAGATAAAATTAAAAAAGTTGAAAACGACATGAACCATGAATTGCTTGGTGGAATGGATTCATGGGTATCGTTGAATGAAGTAAGATATGAACTTGGAAGGGAACCGATTAAAGGAGGAGATGTAATTGGCTGGACAATTGATGAACTAATACATTTCTCATTCAGCACTCAATTAACCGATGATGGTGAACCCTGCCTTGTTATTGAGTACAACGCACGACCGAAGCCGAAGATCTTTAATTAAGGAGGTTCAACATGGTGGAGAATAGACCACGAGACTACAATCAATATTCTAGACGAAAACAGAATGTTTTTAGGGAGAGATGCGAGACTATATTTTACAATACTGCACTACTTTGTGTTAGTGCTTTGATGATTGCAGGAACTGTTCACTTTATTCTGATCATGTTTAAGTGAGGTGATATCTTATATGAAATATTATGTTGTAGTGGTTATAATACTTTTAATTCTTGGGGTATTATTTATTAGCCATGATAATATCCCAACAAACATTGTAGAAGAAGAGAAAGTAAATGGTGAATCAAGAATTGAAATCATAGAAGATGGGACCGGATTTACTATATTTTATGACAAGGTTACAAGTGTAGTATATTTCGCTCCTGACAGAGGAGGAATTAGCCCAATGTACAATACAGATGGAAGTCTATATTTGTATGGTTCCGTTGGATAACTCGTAAAAATTACAACGTTTATAATAGAGGTAGAACCTCAATAATTTTAAGGAGGATTTTGGTATGAACAAGATGGTTAAGTTTGGGATTAAGGCTGCTGGTTTCGTTGGATCTATTCTGGCTGCGGACCTGGTTCTTAATGGAACGAACAAGCTCATTGGAAAACTCGACACTGGATCTTCTGAAAAAGAAGAGAGCTCTACAACTACTGAGGATGAGGCTGAATAAGCCTCTCCTTTTTTCTTCGTAACTTTTACAGACGTTATAGTAGAAAGGAGTTGGTATTATGATTCGGCATAGTGTTTACTCGATTATCAACGATCGGACTGGTGAAGAAGAGGATTGTGTTGCTGAGGCTCGTTTTCCTTTGAGGATCAAGGATGCTGTAATTGGAAGTGGACTAGCCATTGGAGGGGTTCTCTATATGCTAGTGAAAGCTTTTAAGTACGGCGCTGAGAAACTTGATGAAGGACAGACCAAGACAATGAATAAACTTGGACTCATCAGTGATTCTGGTAATATCGATTCAGACGATGTGTCTAGAAAGGATCACTAACGACTTTATAAGGTATCTAAACAGATACCTTATATTTTTTAAAGGAGGAAAATCGAATGGATGAATTCCCGAGCAATTCTCAGAATCGAAAAGTGGAAAATTCCCAGGGGGAAAAACGTGAAAAAGTTGAGAAAGTAACTACTGGTAGAAGAGTAAAAAAGTCTGGTGTAAATAAATTTATTGATTTTATTGTTGGTGAAGATTCTAAGAATGTATTTTCTTATTTATTTAATGATATTTTGGTTCCTGCAGCAAAAAATATGTTATTTGATATGATCCGCGATGGTGCTGAAATGCGTATATTTGGTGAAGTACGGAATCGCGGGGTTCGAAATAGAAGAGGAGAAACTTATATAAGTTATGATCAGGTAAGTAGGGATAGATCTAGGAGAGAAGAACCAAGAACTCATGAACGTAAAACTGCTAAGCCTGATGAGATCTTAATTGATAACAGAGATGAGGCTGAAGAAGTTCTTTCGAGAATGTATGACTATTGGGAGACTTACGGAACCGTTTCTCTTGCAGAATATTATGATCTCGTTGGCGTTGTAGGCGATTTTACGGATAACAAATGGGGATGGGATAGCTTAAAGGGCTCTAGAATCCTTAGAGTAAGAGATGGCTATATTATTGATCTTCCTAGAATGATTCCGTTGAATTAAGGAGGTATTATGAATCCTAAAGATATTTTTGGATGGTTTCGGTGTCTATTTCCAATGTGGGAAGGGAAGGTAATTAATTACAAGCCACTAAGTACAGATACGATTCGAATGCAGTCCATTGACGGTTCTAGGGTTTTCTACTTTACTTACAAGGGTGGAGTAACATTCACTCTGAAATCAATGACTTTGAAGGAGGCTAGGGAGTATGAGAAGAATTCATTTAACAAAAAAGTTTGATAATCATTGTGGGATGTGTGGAAAGATTATATTTTTCGATGATAAGAGGGAATGGCAACCAAACGACGGAGATGATTCCGAATCCATAGCTGGTATTTGTTTCATGACTAGGAATGGAGATCCTGTAGAAGCATTTGATCTTTGTGACAACTGCATTGGTAAGTTATATTCTAAGTTGATTTATTAAGGAGGAGAAGACAATGAAGTTTGTGAATGATCTGAAGTTGAAAGCTAAGAAGAATAGTCCGGAGATTATGTTGATTGGTGGTATTGCCGGAATACTTGTAGGTACGGTTTGGGCCTGTATTAAGAGCATGAACGTAAAGGATATTCTTGAGAACCATAAGAAGAAAGTCGAGAAGGTCAAGGAAACTTATAAGCCTGAAGATAAGCCTTATAAGAAGGAATTGACCAAGGCTTATGCTTCGACTGCTGTGGAAATGGGTAAGAATTATATTCTACCAGCGGCTGTAGAAGCCACTTCTATCGGTCTGATGATTGGCTCTCATAATATCTTGTACGGACGTAATCTTGCGCTCACAGCGGCTTATACGACGCTTCAGGACAAGTTTAAGGAGTATAAGAACGTTGTACCTAAGGAGGAGATTCATAAGGCAATTGAAAAGAAGATGGAAGGAGCCACCGAGGAAGAGAAGACCGAAGCGATCAATAAGATTGATGGAAGTATCTACGCTCGTAAGTTCGATTATCATTCTCGGAATTGGACACCTTCCTCGATGTATTATAATCTCTTGTTCTTGAAGAATCAGCAGAATTATTTCAACGATTTGTTGAATTCTAGAGGCCACGTCTTCTTGAATGAGATTTATGACGCATTGGATGTTTGTCGAGACGGAGAATCGAATCCTCATACAAAGGCTGGAGCAATCGTTGGATGGGTCAAGGGATCTGGTGGAGATGATTATATCGACTTCGGCATTGATTTCTCTTGCCTTGACAAGTATACGATTGATGATTTCCCGATGGATGATGGCGGTAAGAGCGGAATCTATCTGGACTTTAATGTAGATGGAGTGATCTACGATCTTATTTGAAGGACACGCGGGTTAAACGCTGTTGGGTCGGGGGTATTCGAACAGGATATCCTCGACTACCCGCAACTTTATACGTACTGGTAGAAAGGAGACTTAAATGAAGCCAAGTAAAGCTCGAATTGATAAGATATTTAAGTTATATTTAAATACATTTACATGGCATAAATGGAAATCTAAAAGCCATATTCGATATGTAAACGTTTGTAGAGCCGCTTATGCAAAAGCTGTTAGCTATCAACATCGTTGCCGAAAGGAGATAAAATAAATGTTAATAACGGGAGTTACATTAGCAATTTCTCCTTGGGAAAGAATGTCAATTAGTATTTGCGGAGGTTTAGAAATGACTAATTCTATTTTTGCTATCATGGAATACTGTATGGTTCGTGGTTTGAAGTTCGATTCAAATCTTGGAAGAGGGCTCATTTCTGTTTATGACCCAGAATCGGATAACTTCTTGGAGATCAAAGCTGATATTGATGCAAAGGTAACCATCGAACGAATTGAATCTTGGTTGGATGAGGTGCGTCATGTGGCTTGATAAACTTAAAGATAAGTATTATATTTACATGATCTTGAAATGCATCAAGAAACGTAGAGAATACGATAAGAAGTCTGATTACTATATTTTGAAGAGAATGGAGTTAGATAACAATGAAAAAGTACGGGATTCTCAATGCACTGTTTGATATTCTAATGACGATCTGCACTGGTGGACTTTGGCTGATTTGGATTGTGATTAAATACTTGAGAACACATTGAGGAGGATAAGACAATGAAGAAGCTTCTTATATTTCTTGGCGGATTGGTTTCTGGAGCAGTAATTGGCGGCATTTACATGAGAGGAAAAATTCTCAATGATATTGGAAACCTTTCGAAGGAACCTTACAGACCTAAGCCTTTCCATGTAAACAAAAAAGATATTCTGGAAGTCGTTGACTTTGATCCAGAAAAACGAAAGAGAGAGCCGATCAATATTGAAAAGCCAGAACTTGATCAGCTCGTTAAGAAGTATCGAACCGAGGAGTCGAATTATGAAGATTACAGTAAAACTTCCAAGGACGAAGATATTTCTGAGGAACCATATCCTCCTGAAGATTATCTCCACCCTGAGGAGGATGAGGACGATGAAGAACCCCCCGAAGTAGAATACTCAAGTCCTCAAATCATCCCTCGACTCGAATTCGAGAATGAGAAGACAAATTATGAAGTTCAGACTCTAATGTATTATGCATACGATGATACAGTTTGTGATGAACAGGATCAGGTTATTTCTTCTCCAGAGGATTTGATTGGTGATGATGCACTTGTATGCTTCGGACTAGGTTCTGATGATCCAAATACTGTCTATATTTGTAATGACAAACGTGGAACGAAGTATGAGGTGATTAAAGTGGCGGCAAGCTATCAGGAGCAGGTTCTTGGAATGAAAGATGCGGATCTAAGGTTTAAAAGAAAAGATTATTCCATGTCAGAAAGTGATGCAGATATTAGATTTAGAAGGAAAGACTATTTAAGGAGGGAGGATAGTGATACAGATTAAGCAAGATTATTTTCAATGGCTTTGTGAGATGGTTCATTCTGATGGGCCATCTCAAAGCTATGGTATACTATTAAAGACTTTACATAGTATACCATTTTTTGCCACTCATGAACGTGATTTGAATCGTATGGACGATGGGTATAGACTTCGTTATGAATACCAGTCGTTTTGTCATATGCAAGATTCAGAAGATTTTTATGAAATGAAAGTTTCAGTTCTTGAAGTATTGATTGGGCTTGCAAATCGAATTGAGGATTTGATGTATGATCCGGATAAAGGAGATCAGACCCTTATTTGGTTTTGGGAAATGATGGATAATTTAGGATTTGAGAATTTTACGGATGAAGCATTTGGCAAAAGAGAGTGGTATACGTTTCAGGTTGAAGATATTGTGAAGAAGTGGATGGATAGGAAGTTTCAGAGGAATGGTAAGGGGTCTCCGTTTCCATTGAAAACTTGGAAGTACGACCAACGGAAGATTGAATTGCTCTATCAGATGAACGATTATTTGAATGAGAGGTATCCGATATGAAAAAGCTTAAAATTAAAGATGAAGATCTTAAATGGCTTCTTAAACATTCCGAAGGTTCGCCCTATACAATAACCATAAGCGTTGAATTTGTTGATACTAAGAATGAGGAGGAAGAAGGGGATGAGTAATAAAATTGGTGTTAAAGATGTTATTAAGTATTTGCGAGAGAATGTTATATTTGTAAATTACAACCCGTTGAACAACCATCTTATTTTTAATCTTACGCAGTTGAGAGAACCTAACGGATGTGTTTCTTTGGATGCTGATAAGGTTATTTTGGGAGGTTATGAGGGGTTAATTCGAGAGTTGGAGAGTCGAAAAAAGTGTCAAGAAGACTGCTAAAAACGTCACAAATGTGACACTTTTAATGTTAAGATTTTGTTAAATTTGTGTTAAGCACAATTTTATGTGACACTTTTTTGACATATTGTGACACTTTTTTTTCAAAAGTGTCACGTTGAAAATGCCTGTGCCCCAGGGGTTTTGGGCACTTTTGTGACACTTTGACACTTTTTTCTTTAAACTTTTATTAGAGAAAAATCAATAAAATAAAAAGTTTTAAAAACAAAGTGGCAAATTGACAAAATGACATGTAAGGAGGTTATCTTATGGAAGATAATTTTGGAAATTTCTTTAGATGGTGTAATGCAAATGGAATTTTTGTAGGAAGAAACGGAGATGGCCCAAAAGCCGATTTTGAGTTTTGTTTTAATAAAGTTGTGAAAGAAGAAGACGGAAGTATAGGATATACAGATACTCTTATTTTAAATTATTCTGATGTTGTTGCTGATTATCCATATACTAGCACAATATTAAGGACATATTTTAATATTGGAGGTTTAAATTAATAACGATGAGCAGATTCTATACTTTAAGTCAATGGTGCGAAGCGCATGGAGTTAGGATTCGAAGAGATGGAGAGGGCTTTGATGCTGGATTTATATTTTCATATGGGGATTATGATTGCTATTATGATTATTATGATGTAATTAATCGTCCAGATGTTGTTCGAGATTGGCTGAAGGAGGATTTTGAAATTCGATGAAGTGGCTAGTAGGAATTGTTATATTTGTAATATTGTCTTTACTTCTTGATGGTTTTAATTCTAGACTTATACATATTGAAGAAAGGATGAGTAAACTTGAAGAAGCTTTGGAACCAGATAGGACAAATGAAGATGAGTGAGTATATTCCGTTTTGTTTGTTTTGGTGGAGTATTGTATTTATATTTGCACTGTTTCTTAGAGTGATCATTAGTTCGTGAAAGGAGGTTAGCCCATGGACTTTTTTCAGATCAGAGAAAGAAGTTGTAAGAATGGTGTAGTTGAAATTTATCCAGATTTTCGAGTATGTCGTTCTAAGGATTTGATGGTCCGTGGTAAGTCCTTCTACGCGATTTGGGATGAAGAGAAAGGATTGTGGTCAACTGATGAGTATGATGTTCAGAGGTTGGTAGATCGAGAACTTAATGAATACGCTAAGAAAGTCGAATCGAGATATGATGGAAGAATTGTTGTAAAACGGATGGCCGATTTCTCAAGTAGAAGTTGGTCGCAGTTTCGCCAGTATCTTTCGAATATTTCTGATAATTCTCATCAGTTGGATGAAAGGCTTACTTTTCTAAATACTGAAGTAACAAAGAAGGATTATATTAGCAAGAGACTTAACTATAATTTGGAGGAAGGTGATTATTCTGGATGGGATGAACTCATTGGTACCCTCTACGATGAAGAAAACAGAAGAAGAATTGAATGGGCGATTGGTTCTGTCGTGTCAGGAGACAGCCGAAATATTCAGAAGTTTATCGTCTTCTATGGCGAAGCTGGTGCTGGCAAGTCGACTATCCTCAATGTTATACAAGAATTATTCGAGGGTTATTATACAACCTTCGACGCAAAGGCACTTACATCATCAAGCAATGCGTTCAGCACAGAGGTATTCAAATCAAATCCGCTTGTGGGAATCCAACATGACGGAGACCTTTCGAGAATAGAAGATAATACGAAACTTAATTCAATTGTATCCCACGAGGAGATGACGATGAATGAAAAATACAAAGCATCGTACACTGCTAGGGCTAACTGTTTCTTATTTATGGCTACAAATCGACCTGTTAAAATTACAGATGCTAAATCTGGCATTATCCGTCGACTCATTGATGTTAAACCTTCTGGAAAAAAGATTCCACCAAAAAGATACCAAGCTTTGATGTCAAAGATTGATTTTGAGTTGGGGGCAATTGCAAAACATTGTCTTGATGTATATCAAGATATGGGCAAGAATTATTATAATGGTTATAGACCGTTGGAAATGATTCTTCAAACAGATGTTTTCTTTAACTTTGTAGAGGCAAATTACTTTATATTTAGTGAAGAAGACTCTATAACTTTGATGAGAGCTTATGATATGTATAAAACATATTGTGAAGAGGCCCTTGTTGATTTTAAACTCCCCCGTCATAAATTTAGGGAAGAATTGAAGAATTATTTTCGTGAATTTTATGACCGAGGATGGCTTGACGGAAAGCAAGTTAGAAGTGTATATTCTGGATTTATGAAAGAAAAGTTTTCTTCCATTGAGGAGAAAGAAGTAGAAGATCATCAGTGTTCATTAGTTTTAGAAGATACAAAATCTATCTTGGATGATATTCTTGCTGATTGCCCAGCTCAGTATGCAACAAAGGCTGGAACTCCAATGAAGAAATGGAGTGAAGTAACAACAACTTTAAAAGATCTTGATACAACAAAACTTCATTATGTAAAACCTCCTTTGAATCATATCGTAATCGACTTTGATTTAAAGGATGAGAAAGGAGAGAAGTCTATTGAGAAGAATCTTGAAGAAGCTTCTAAATGGCCTGCAACATATGCTGAGTTTAGTCAAGGTGGATCTGGTATTCATCTACATTATATTTTTACAGGAGATCCAACTCTTCTCGCTTCATCTTTTAGTAAAGACATCGAGATCAAGACGTTTACGGGAAACGCAGCTCTTCGAAGAAGGGTATCTAGATGCAGAAACATACAGCCAGTTGTGGTATCCTCTAATCTGCCCAGGAAGGAGAGAAGAATGCTTAATTTTGAAGGAGTCAAATCAGAGAGAAAGCTCCGAGATTTAATTGAAAAGAATCTTAGGAAAGATATTCATCCTGGAACAAAGCCTAGTGTCGATTTTATTTATAAGATTTTGGAAGATGCATATTCTAGCGGTCTTAAGTATGATGTTACAGATATGCGTCCCAAGATCTTGGCATTTGCAAACAATAGTACACATCAATCAGATTATTGTGTAAAGTTGGTTTCAAAGATGAAGTTTAAATCTGAAGAGGCTAATGTTCCTGAAGAATCAAATGGGGATCTTATATTTTTCGATGTTGAGGTTTTTCCGAATCTTTTCTTGGTTAATTGGAAAGTTGCTGGAGAAGGTAAATCGGTAGTTCGGATGATTAACCCCACGTCAAAAGAAATCGAGAATCTTATGAAGGCTCGTCTTGTCGGGTTTAATTGCAGAAGGTATGATAATCATATTTTGTATGCAAGGTATATCGGATATTCTATTGAAGAATTGTTTAATTTAAGTCAGAAGATTATTAATGAAAGTAAGAATTGTATGTTTGGAGAAGCATATAATATTTCTTACACGGATGTTTATGATTTTGCTTCTGCAGCCAATAAGAAGAGTCTTAAGAAGTTTGAGATTGAACTTGGAATTCATCATCAAGAACTTGGACTTCCTTGGGATCAACCGGTTCCAGAAGAGAAGTGGCCTATGGTTGCTGAATATTGTGATAATGATGTTATTGCAACCGAAGCAGTTTTTAATCATCTGCAAGGAGATTGGGCAGCTAGACAAATCCTTGCGGAGTTGAGTGGCCTTACCGTTAATGACACAACAAATCAGCATTCGACAAAAATTATATTTGGGAATAATAAGCAACCTCAAGATCAATTTGTTTATACTGATTTGAGTGAAATGTTTCCTGGATATAAGTATGATCATGGAGTCAGCACTTATCGAGGAGAAGAAACTGGAGAAGGTGGTTACGTTTATGCAGAGCCTGGTATCTATACTGATGTGGCTCTTCTCGATGTCGCTTCTATGCATCCTACTAGTATTGAGTGCCTTAATTTGTTTGGGCCTTATACACGTATATTTAGTGACATTAAATCCGCTCGTATCGCAATTAAGCACAAGGATTATAAGGCTCTTGACACTCTTATGGATGGGCGACTAAAGCCGTTTGTAGAAGCTGCCGAGAAAGATGGAAAATTTTCTTTGAAGGATTTGTCAAATGCATTGAAGACAGTTATTAATTCTATTTATGGATTGACTTCTGCTAAATTTGAGAATCCATTCAGAGATCCGAGGAACATTGACAATATTGTAGCAAAACGCGGAGCCTTATTTATGATTGATCTTAAACATGCAGTTCAAGAAAAGGGCTTTACTGTTGCTCATATTAAGACAGATTCAATCAAGATTCCGAATGCAACAGAAGAAATCATAGCGTTTGTTATGGAATTTGGTGAAAGTTATGGATATACTTTTGAGCATGAGGCAACTTATGAAAAGATGTGCCTTGTGAATGATGCCGTTTATGTTGCAAAATTAAAGGACGGTCCTTGGACAGCAACTGGAGCTCAGTTTCAGCATCCTGTTGTATTTAAAACTTTATTTTCTAAAGAGCCTCTTGAATTTAAAGATTTTTGCGAGACAAAGTCTGTTAAAACTGCGTTATATTTGGATTTTAATGAAGATCTTGGAGAGGATGAGCATAGTTATCAGTTTATTGGGAAAGCTGGTTTATTTGTCCCTGTTCTTTCCGGATATGGAGGTGGTATTCTTTTAAGAGAAAAAGATGGGAAATATTATGCTGCAACTGGGACAAAGGGTTATCGTTGGATGGAGGCAGAGGTTGTTAGAGATCTTGAGAAAGAGGATATTGTCGATAGGAGTTATGGATATCAATTGATAAAAGAAGCTATTAATACAATTGACAAATTTGGAGATTGTAAAGATTTTATTCAATCCGATGATCCTCCGTGGGATGATCCATGTAAAGACGGATGCGAGAACTGTGATAAAAAGGCTTGTCCGATTATTTGAAAGGAGAATTAACAATGGTAGAATCTAATATTCGTATCGAGAATGCAAAGATTGCTTTTAGAAATTTTTCTGGTAAGGAAGGAAAGTTTAATCCGGCTGGTAGAAGGAACTTTTGCATTATATTTGGTCAAGAAGTTGGAGAAAAGCTTAAAGAAGATGGGTGGAATATTAAATATTTGAAGAGTAGGGATGAATATGAACCGGACACCCCATATCTTCAGGTTAGTGTTAGTTTTGATAATTATCCTCCGAGGATTGTTCTTATTTCTAAAGAGGGAAAGACAATCCTTGATGAGGAATCTGTTAGTATTCTTGATTGGGCGGAGATTCAGAATGTTGACTTGATTGTTCGCCCTTATAATTGGGAATTGAATGGAAGAACTGGAACAAAGGCATATTTGAAAGCCATTTATGTTACTCTTTCTGAAGATGAATTCGAAAGTAAATATTATGACGTCCCTGATAGTGGGAAAGGTGGGACGATGAATGAATGTTAGTCTCTATCCTTATCAGGAAGAGGCTGTAGAAAAGCTCAGGTCTGGCTCCATCCTTTGCGGTGGAGTCGGATCTGGGAAATCAATTACAGCTCTTTTTTATTTTTTCAAAAAAATATGTAATGATATGAAGAACCCAATGGATTTATATATTATTACAACTGCTAGAAAAAGAGATACTTTAGAATGGGACAAAGAATGTTCTAAATTTTCTATAAGTAAGAATAAAGAGGATAGCATTGGGAAGATTTGTTTAGTCATTGATTCTTGGAATAATATTCATAAATATGAGCAAGTTGAAGATGGTTTCTTTATATTTGACGAGCAAAGAGTTGTTGGATCTGGAAGTTGGGTAAAATCATTTTTGAAGATTACTAAGAATAACAAATGGATTCTTCTTAGTGCTACGCCTGGGGACACTTGGTCTGATTATATTCCAGTATTCATTGCGAATGGATTCTATAAAAATCGAACCGATTTCTTTAGGCAGCATGTTGTTTATGATCGATATTCTAAGTATCCAAAAATTGATAAGTATATACAGTGTGGAAAGTTAAGCCTATATTTAAGGAGGGTCTTAGTTAAAATGGATTACAATAGGGTTAAGAATATTCATAAAGAAGATATCATTTGCCATTATGATAAGCAAAAGTATAAGGAAGTTATGAAGACAAGAACAAATCCATATGATGGATCTCCGATTGATGATGCTCCGAAACTTTGTTATATTTTAAGGAAACTTGTAAATGAGGATGATAGTAGATCTGAAATTATTAAGCAGCTTGTTTTAACTCATGATAGAATGATTATATTTTATAATTATGATTATGAGCTTGAATTGTTGGAAGAAACATTAAATTATATTTCTGATATTCTTTGTGTTGATTTTTCTTATGCTCAATGGAATGGGCATAAACATGAAGATATACCAAGTACAACTAAATGGGTATATTTGGTTCAGTATGCTGCTGGGGCTGAAGGATGGAATTGCATTGAAACGAATGTCATTATATTTTTCTCTCAAAATTATTCTTATCGTTCAATGGTTCAAGCAGCTGGAAGAATTGATAGAGTGAATAGTCCTTTTGATAATTTATATTATTATAGGCTTCGTTCTTCTGCGCCAATTGATGTAGCAATAAATCGAGCCTTGATGAATAAAAAGAATTTTAATGAAAATAATTTCTTTAATTTCTTTAAAAATTCGTAAAAAATACATATGCTATAATGGAATGGAATAGGATGTCTCCATTTTCTGTTGAAAGGAGGTTTATATTTATGTTAGAATCTTCTTTTCAGAGAGGGTTAGTAAAAGATATCGAATCTAAATTTCCTGGTTCGATTGTTATTAAAAATGATACTAGCCATAAGCAAGGTTTTCCAGACCTTACTATTTTTTACAAAAATCGATGGGCCGTTTTAGAATGTAAGAGGTCTAAGACTGCCCCTCATCAACCGAATCAAGATAAGTATGTAGATATTCTTAATAAGATGTCCTTCTCAAGATTTGTTTATCCAGAGAATAAGGAGGAAGTATTGAATGAACTTCAACAAGCATTCGGATCTAGACGGTCAACACGCGTTTCTAAGCGCGAGCAAGTATCATTGGATTAATTATGATGATGAAAAACTAGCTCTTGCTTTTAAGAATCATTTGGCTACTTTGAGAGGAACCGAGCTTCATGAATTTGCATATAATGCAATTCGTTTGGGGATTCGTCTCCCTTCTTCAAAGAAGACTCTTAACATGTATATTAATGATGCTATTGGTTTTAGAATGAATGTTGAACAGCCTTTATATTATTCTGAGAATGCTTTTGGAACAGCAGATTCTATTTCTTTTAGAAAAGGCATTCTTAGAATTCATGATTTGAAGACTGGGCAGAGTTCCGTGTCAATGCATCAACTAGAAGTTTATGCTGCTCTTTTTTGTTTGGAATATCATAAGAAACCTTCCGATATTAAAATTTTGCTTCGTATTTATCAGTCTGATAAGGTTATTTGTTATGAACCTCCGGCTGAAGATATTTTGCTCATAATGGATAAGATTATTAGATTTGATAAAAAGATCGAGGAGATTAAGATGGAGGAGATTTGACATGAATGATATTTTGATTCATTATGGAACTCCACATGATGGAATGATACCGCATTCAGGAAGATATGAATTTGGTTCCGGAGAAGATCCATATCAAGGAAGAATTGATTTTCTTGGTAGAGTTAAACAGATGAGAGCAAGCGGCTTATATTCTTCTGATACAGAAATAGCAAAAGCTATGAATATGTCTTCTGATCAATTTAGGGCAAGGCTTTCTTCTGAAAGAGCTAGAAAACAGCAGTCGGATATTGCTATGGTTCAAAAGCTTAAGAATAAAGGAATGTCTAATGTTGCAATTGCAGAAAGACTTGGAATCACAGAGGGTACGGTTCGAAATTATTTGAAACCTCTCTCAGAAAGAAAAGCCGCTACAATTGATAATATTAAACAGATTCTTAAAGAGAATATTGATGCAAATGGCATTGTTGACGTTGGTGTTGGAACTGAGCGATATTTAGGAGTTAGCCGAGAGAAAATGAAAGCTGCTTTACAAGAGCTTAGAGATGAGGGCTATAAAGTATATTACGATAAAGTAAAGCAACTTGGCACTGGCGAAGAGACAACTCTTATGGGTATTTGTCCTCCAGATGTTGATTATAAGGAGTTTAAAACTAGAGTTGGTAATGATGAATGGTATGTTATTACAGATAGATCTGAAGATGGAGGAAAAACCTTTACAAAAATAGAGCCCCCAAGAAGTGTCGATTCTTCTAGGGTTCAGATTTGTTATGCAGAAGAGGGTGGGATTGATAAAGATGGCGTAATCGAACTTAGACGTGGAGTAGATGATATTTCTTTAGGAAATGCTCGTTATGCTCAGGTTCGAATTGCTGTTGATGGAACACATTATATTAAAGGTATGGCCATGTATCGAGATGATATGCCAGAAGGTGTTGATATTATATTTAATACCAACAAGCATATTGGAACTCCGATGCTAGATCCCGATCCCGATGCAAAACAGGTTTTGAAACCTATGAGTGATGACCCGGAAAATCCTTTTAAAGCTTCTATTAAAAAAGATAATGAGCTTGTTCTTGCCCAACGTCATTATATTGATAAAGATGGAAAAGAACAACTTTCTGCTCTTAATATTGTGAATGAAGAGGGAAGTTGGGGGACATGGAGCAAATCATTATCTTCTCAGTTCTTATCTAAACAGTCAACCGTTCTTGCTAAACAGCAGTTGGATCTCGAGTATAAGTTTAAGGAAGAAGAGTTTGATGAGATAATGTCTCTAACAAATCCGACTGTTAAGAGAAAGCTTTTAAAAGAATTTTCGGATTCTTGTGATTCAGACGCCGTTCATTTGAAAGCTGCTGGACTTCCTAGGCAGGGATCGTATGTTATTCTTCCTACTCCAAATATTAAGGAGAATGAGGTTTATGCTCCTAACTATAAGGATGGAGAGACTGTAGCTCTTGTTCGTTATCCACATGGAGGTATATTTGAAATTCCAGAGTTGGTTGTTAATAATCATTCTAAGGGGGCCAAATCTCTGATGCCTCAAGGTGATGAACGAACTTTAAGAGATGCCATAGGAATTCATCCGAAGGTTGCCAGTACTCTTTCAGGAGCAGATTTTGATGGTGATACGGTTCTAGTTATTCCAATGTCAACAGCGAAACTTAGAACTTCAAAATCTGAGTTTGGAAGATCCAAAGCTTTTGAATCCTTAAAGAATTTTGATCCTAAAGAGTCATATCCATATTATGATGGGATGAAAGTTATGTCAGACAAAGCAAAGGGAAAGTACATGGGGGATGTGTCAAACTTAATTACTGACATGACAATAAAAGGGGCGAGTCCTGATGAATTAGTTCGGGCCGTTAAACATTCGATGGTTGTCATTGACTCTCCTAAGCATAAGCTTAATTTTAGACAATCATATGAAGATAATGGAATTGCTGAATTAAAAGAAAAGTACCAGGGAGGATCTAAAAAGGGAGCTTCCACTCTTATCTCAAAAGCTAAAGGAGTAAAATACGTTAATGAACGTACAGAGGGGAAAGAAGTAATAGACTCCAATACTGGGAAGAAGAAAAAGATCTATACAGATCCAGATACAGGAGAGAAATTGTATACTGAGACTGGTAGAAAATTGGTTAAACCTATAAGAGATAAAAAGACTAAGGAGATAGTAGGCTATACAGAAGGGGGTCCCGCCCAGACTAAAACAACCTGGATGAAAGAAGCTAGGGATGCCAGGGAGCTATCATCTGGCACCCGTATGGAAGAAGTTTATGCCCAGCATGCAAATAAATTGAAGTCTTTGGCTAACAAAGCAAGAAAAGAGTTTCTTTCTACACCTCCAATGAAGTATGAACCATCAGCTAAGAAGGTGTATAAAAATGAAGTATCCTCCCTTGTTGCAGATTTAAACATAGCCTTGAAGAATGCTCCATTAGAAAGAAGGGCTCAACTTCTTGCAAATAATAGGGTACGTGTAAAAAGAGAGTCCAATCCTGATTTAGATGCCGAGCATGTAAAGAAATTACAGGGTCGGGCTCTTACAAAAGCTAGAGAAGATGTTGGTGCTGGTAAAAAAAGAATTAAATTAACTCCTGAACGGGTAAAAGTTATTAATTCGGGCGCCATTAGTGACAGTATGCTAAATAAAATACTAAACAATATGGATTCTCAATCAATAAAAGAAGCGTTTACTCCTAGAACACAAACAGTTATGACCGCAACTAAGATAGGTTTGGCTAAGAATCTTGCTTCTATGCATTATACTGTTTCTGAAATAGCCGATAGACTAGGAGTATCTGTGTCCACTGTTAACCGCTATCTCTAAAGAAAGGAGTTGTTGATTGTGAATGATAATGATTTTATGTTAACAACAATTGATAATCCTTTCAATCCATTTACACAATATGATGAATGGTTAGCGTATGATGAACAAAAGGGTTATTATACGAACAACTATTTAGCAAGAATAGCAAAGATTTCATTTGAATTGTCTGACTCGGAGGAGGAAGATGAAATTAATAATGCAATTGATGAAATTGTTCGTCTTGATCCTTTTCTTCGTTATAGAAAAGTAAAAAGATCTGACTTTGATTCGAATAATCATTTGAAATTCAATGTAAAAAAGTAGCACAAACTTATAAAAATAGGTATAGAGGGGGGTCTAAAACCTACACCCCCCTCCCTGCATCGCCGGCCTCCTATATTTTTCTCCGGGGGGACTTTTCTGAGACTCTTTTAGAAAGGAAATCGAGATTTTTATAGAGGAACAACCCACCCAGAACCAGACAACCTCCTTATTATCGCATAAATTACCCCTAAAAACTCTATTGAAAGTCTTGATTTCCCCTCTAAAAGAGTCTTAACTATATTTGAAAGGAGCTGATACCTTGCCTAGAAGGTCTAATAGTG
>CANRPT010000025.1 GCA_947632565.1 uncultured Bacilli bacterium
AATTATCAATAATTCCTTTAAAATAAAGTAAATCTAGAATTTTTTTATTTTGTGTCATTTGGGGAAAGATAGTTTAATCTCATTTCTAATATTAATTATCATTTTATGAATAGTCTCTTTTCTTTCATGATTCTATGCATAAAAAAATAGTACTCAATCTGCAATTAAGTACAAACTCTTATTAGGGTAAGCACTCAACATGCGAAAGTTAAGTATTTTTCTTTTTTATTTTATGCAAGTTTCCTTGACATATTCATCATAACATAAAAAGAACTTTTGGCAAGTTCTCTATATTAAAGCTCGAATAGTTCGAACAAATTTTCCAATGGTGCCCTAAAGAAAAGAGTATGACAACTTGGTATTTATTTTAAATGATTCGTATTTTTGTCTATATAAGAATCATATAAATCAAAAAATTTTTCTAAATTTTTCATAAAACCTTCTTTAGCGTGTGCTCTATTGCCAACGACAGTTTCTTGATCATCCAAATCTATTATTTTAACGTCTAATGTGTCTTTATTTATAACAAAATTATCAAATTTAATGTCTCTTACATAGATATCATTTTTAACTAAATCATTTAACAAAAATTCAATTCTATCTCGAACTATCATTTTTTCATCATTAGTTAATTCCAAGAAAATTTCATTTAAGGCTTTATATTTCGAATATTTTTTCATTATAATCCCGATTGTATAGCCATTATACATTACTAATCCTTTTATTAAAGGTGAATTACTTTTATCCAGATGACTAATTAGTTGTTTTAAAATATTAGCTTTATTTAGTCCAAAACATTCTAGTTTTTTTTCAATTTTTAACTTTTCTTCAATTTCTTTATCAAGATTAGTAAAATCTTTAGAATAATAACTATTTGGTATATCTTTATAGTGTATTTTTATTAGTGTTTCATTATCAAAAGTTGATACAATTCCATTACTGCCCATACCAATAATCAAATGACTATCAAATAAAAAATTAATCAATTGTTTTTTGTCCAAGTCAATTATCCTCATATATCTCCTCCAAACACATATTTATTGACAATAACAAGTGTGTTTTCTAAATTGACAAATTTATCAATTTAATCATATAAAGATTTTAACATAAATTTTAGTATTTTAAAACTCGAACTATAAAAGTCCGAGCTTGGTATCAATCTGGTGGAGCATAACGGGATCGAACCGTTGACCTCCACGGTGCAAACGTGGCGCTCTCCCAGCTGAGCTAATGCCCCAATTGAATACTTAATACAGTTTTGATAGGCACAGAAACTGCATCAGTACATTGATAATATCATAAAATCTTTTCAAAAGTCAATACTTATTTTTCATTTTTGCAAAAAAAATATAGGTTTACTTTTCTAAAAATCCATGTTAGACTAGTTTTAATGTTAGGATAAACTCTAGCAAATAAGCAAATAAAATAGAAAGAGAGAAAAATATGAAAAAAATAGGAAAAATTTTTAGTATGGTTTTGCTCCTTACTTTGTTGATGACTGGATGTGGAAGTCAAAAAGTTCATGTAGAAGGAAAATTGGAAGATTTAATGTCTAAACTTTATGAAGGAGTTCCGGAAGATAAAATGCCAATGATGTTAGAAAGTCATTCTTTAACAGAAGACAATCTAGCAAACTTTATCGGAACAAGTGATATTCCATGGAAAGAAGCTGTTGCTTCAGAACCTGGGATTGGTTCCATTGCCCATTCTGTTGTTTTAATTCGAATGAAAGATGATGTAACTGAAAAAGAAATCGAAGAAGCAAAAACGAAAATTAAAGAAAATGTAAATCCTCGTAAATGGATTTGTGTATGGGTAGAAGAAGAGGATGTCATTATCAAAAATAAAGGGGATTTAATTGTTGTAATCATCGTGAGAGAGGAAGAAACTCGAAAAATAATCGATCAAAATTTTGATAATTTATAGAAGTAGAATCTTTCCCAAGATTCTTTCTTTTTTGAGGTGAGTTTATGGTTTTTTCAAGTATATCATTCTTATATTATTTTTTACCACTCGTTCTTCTTTTTTACTTTTTTACTCCTGAAAAGTATCGCAATATCATTTTACTTGTTGCTAGTTTATTTTTTTACTTTTATGGAGAACCAAGATATCTTTGGGTTTTAATTTTTTCGATTGTTTTTAACTATTATTATGGAAGGTTTCTAGAAAAAAGAAAAAAGAAACGACCCCTGTTTTTAGCAATTAATCTTTTGATGAATTTTGGTATTTTATTTTATTTTAAATATTTTCATTTCTTTTTAGATAATATCAATTTCTTATTTCATCGTAATTTTTCTTGGGCTTATATTGTGATGCCAATTGGAATTAGCTTTTTTACTTTTCAAGCTACTAGCTATATCATCGATATTTATCGTGGAAAGGTAAAAAGTGCGAATCATATTTTGACATTTGCTACTTATTTATCTTTATTTCCACAATTAATTGCTGGACCCATTGTTCGTTATGAAACGGTAGAAGAGGATTTAAAAGTTAGAAAATTCAACGCATCTTCCTTTTCTCAAGGAATCAAAAGATTTGTGATTGGACTAAGTAAAAAAGTTTTACTAGCTAATGTTTTAGGAGAATGTAGTAAAAGCTTAGCTGGATTAGCCAGTCAATCTGTTTTTTCTTATCTTTTGCAAGCAACCGGTAACACGTTACAACTCTATTTTGATTTTTCTGGATATAGCGATATGGCAATTGGTTTAGGACTTATGTTTGGATTTCATTTCTTAGAAAACTTCCAATATCCCTTATTTGCCCATAGTATTACAGATTTTTGGAGAAAATGGCATATTTCTTTATCGAGTTGGTTAAAAGATTATATCTATATTCCCTTAGGAGGAAGTAGAGTTCCTACTTGTCGAAGATATTTGAATATTTTGATTGTCTGGATGGTTACGGGATTATGGCATGGAGCTAGTTGGAATTTCGTACTTTGGGGAATTTATTTTGCGGTATTTTTAATTTTAGAAAAAGCTTTCTTCTTGAAATTTTTGGAAAAACATCGAATTTTAGGACATTTTTATACCATCCTTTTAGTGGTCATTAGTTTTGTGATTTTTAATGAAACCGATTTTTCTCAATTAGTTGTTTTTCTAAAAGGAATGTTTGGATTTTCTCATCTTCCTTTTAGTAATATGGAAACGGTTTATTATTTCAAAAATTATTTGATAGTGATTTTGATTTCTATCTTAGCAGCCATTCCTTGGTTTTCTTTTGGAAAAGGGAAGATGTTATCAAATGAAAAATGGAAAAAAATATTTTCTTTTTTAGAACCTATTTTTTACTTCGCTTTACTTCTTATCACAACTGGTTATTTGGTCGATGAATCTTTCAATCCATTTTTATATTTTCGTTTTTAGGAGGAGCCTATGAAAGATAAAATAATGTGTTTTACATTTTTATTTCTTTTATTCTTTTTGATGATTGCTAGTTTTCTTTTCCCGGATAGAGAAGTATCGATTTCAGAAAGAAGAACTTTAACGAAGTTTCCTACTTTTAATCTTACGGAAGTATGGGAGGGAAACTATTTTGAAAAATTAAATCGTTATTTGGTCGATCATTTTCCATTTCGAGAAGAATTTCGGAAATTAAAAGGAGTGGTAGCAAGCAATTTCTTACAACAGAAAGAAAATGATGGAGTATTTATCCAAGACAATGCAATCTATCAATTAGAAGAAAAAATCAATCAGGATTCTATTCTTTACTTTACGAATTTATTGACAGGATTAGAAGAAAAATATTTTCAAAATGCTTCTGTTTATTATGCTTTAATTCCTGATAAGAATTATTATTTAGCAGATTCTGCGATTCCAAAACTGGATTATTCTGAATTTTTTGCTCGTGTTCGTTCCAATTTACCAAGTAGGTTTCAAGAAATCAATCTGACAAATGATTTATCTTTAGACTCTTATTATCGAACGGATATTCATTGGAAACAGGAATGTTTAAGACCAGTAGTAGATACTTTTTCGAAACAGATGAATTTTGAAATTCGCCATTATCCTCAGACAGCAAAAACTTTTTCTAATTTTTATGGAGCACTATATGGAAGAATTGCCAGTCCTATACTTCCGGATACGCTTACTTATTTCACTAGTCCTTTGTTAGAAGAAGCTACTGTTTATAACTATGAAAAAAATAAAGAAGAGAAAGTGTATGAAGAAGAAAACCTACATCATATCGATTCCTATGATATTTATTTATCAGGGGCAACTCCTTTATTAATTCTATATCATCCTCATCCAACCGAAGAAAGAGAATTAGTTTTATTTCGAGATTCTTTTGGAAGTAGTATTGCTCCTTTGTTTTTAGAAGCTTATTCTAAAATTACTGTGATTGATCTTCGATATTTTCGTAGTAGTTTGATTGATTATACGAATGAAATCGTTTTCTCTAGTAGCAATTTAGATGTTTTATTTTTATATAGTATTCCCATTGCAAATAACAGTTTTACTTTAAAATAATTTTGTGATATTATATAAGCAAGATTTTCATCTGCATGATTCTTCATAATGGATATAAGGAGGAAACAAAATGAGATTTTCGATTATTATTCCTAATTATAATAAGGGAGAGTATCTAAAAGAATGTTTGGATAGTGTTTTTGGACAGACTTTAGATCCAACAAAATATGAGGTTTTATTGATTGATGATGGAAGTACCGATCAAAGTTTAGAGATTGTTCAGGATTATGATGTAAAATTATTTCATACCAATCGAAAAATGCCAGGGGGAGCCAGAAATAAAGGTATTGAAAATGCCCAAGGAGAATATATTATTTTCTTAGATAGTGATGATTATTTGTATCGAAATGATGTATTAGAAAAACTAGATCAACATATTACGGATGAAGATATTATTAATTTATCTTTAGTAAAACAATGTCGCAAAGGAGTAAAAGAAATTAATGATTTTGGTTTATCTTTGGTAGAAAAAATAGAAAAGTCTCCTTTACTTGGATGCCCAACGAAGTGTTTTAAAAGAGAAATTTTACAGCAGATTCGGTTTTTAGAAGGATGTTATTATGAAGATATGAGTTTTACACTAGAGGCATTATGTCATGTCAAAAAGGAAACTGATTTTCATGAACCATTTATCTTTTATCGATTTGTACCTGGTAGCATTACCAAGACAAAGGAAATTAGTGCAAAAAAGATGACCGATATGCTTATTCAAATTGCTAGATTTTATTATTTTTGTGATCAATACCCAGAATATTCTTCTTCTCTCATTAAAAGAATTCAAAATACTCGAATAAAAGATAGAATTGATATTTTAAATCAATATTTTGAAACGGGGTATAATGCTTTTTTTGATTACTTTCAATAGAAGAGATGGATTTGATTTTCCAAAACGTTTGTGATATGATATAGTCGTTTTCGAAGTCCAGGTGAGAGAAAAAAAGACGTCTGAATTGGAGGAAAACTATGAAACCGAAAATTTGTATCGTTGCAGATGTTCCTAATTGGGCATTTGATAGTATTGCTCAAAAATTAAAAAAAGAATTAGAATATAAATATGAAATCAAAATTGTTTATTTTAATCGAAGAACGGAAGCTGAGTTTTTTTATGAATTTTTAGAAGAAAATGATGATTGTGATTGGATGCATTTTTTAAATCGCAGAATGTTATTATTGATAAATTCTTCTATTTTTCGTAAGAAAGTAAAAAATAGTGGAAGAAATTGGAAAGAATATGTAAAAGAAAAAAAGAAAAAATATTCTACTGCCGTTTATGATTATTTAGATTTATCTGAGGATGAATTAGTAGAAGAAATTCCGATTTTTAATAACTATACGAGTAAGTATTATACTTGTACTAGAAAGTTGTTTCAAATCTATAGTTCTCTTCCTAATATAAAAAAACCCGATGCTATGATTCATGATATTTGTGATGAAAAAGAGTTTGTTCCTCTTCATTTAGAACGTTTTTTATATTCTCGCATAAAAAATAGAGAACTTGTCGTTGGTTGGGTAGGAAATAGTGTTCATAATGATGAAAAAGAGGTAGATTTAAAAGGATATCATAGTATTTTATTACCAGTAATGGAAGAGTTACAAAAAGAAGGATATCGAATTCGTGGTGATTATGCAGATCGCAATGATAGTTGGAAATCATCAGAAGAAATGCCAGATTATTATAGTCAAATCGATGTATGTGTTTGTGTATCTACTTGCGAAGGAACTCCTAGGCCAGTTTTAGAAGCCATGTATTCTGGAGTTCCTATTATTGCTACCGATGTAGGAATTGTAGCTGAAGCTTTCGGAAAAAAACAAAAACAATTTATCATCGGAGATCGAGAAAATGGAAAAAATGATGCACTGATTCGTAAAAAATTAAAGGAAAAGTTAATTGATTTATATCAACATCGAGAATTGTTTCAAATTCTTTCTCAAGAAAATCTAAAAAGTATTCAACTTTTTGATGGTGGAAAAACGATTCAAGCTTTTGATTTATTTTTTGAAAAATGTTTAGAAACACTCCATCAACCTAGTGAATGATAAAAAAACGAGTTAAGATTGAAAAAAATAAAAAACTATGCTAATATTAATATTGCGAATTGCCCCATAGCCAAGCGGTAAGGCAGTAGACTCTGAATCTACGATCCGTTAGTTCGAATCTAACTGGGGCAGCCAATGTTAATAAAATCCTTAGGAATAAGGGTTTTCTTTTTCTAACAAGAAAAAATAAAAAAGGATGTGTAAAAATGACGAATCAAGAATTAGCTGATATCATGTTCCCTGATGTAAAACATGATGTTGATTATTATGAAAAATTATATCCCGAAAGAAATTTACCTGAGGGAGCAGTGGTATCCCGTTTTGCACCTAGTCCCACAGGATTTGTTCATATGGGAAGTTTACTGGCTGCATTGATTGAAAGTAAAGTACCAAAAGAAACCGGGGGAGTATTCTATTTAAGAATTGAAGATACCGATGGAAAAAGAAGTGTTGAAAATGGAATTCAAGGAATTATTGATGACTTAAAAAACTTTGATATTGAGATTGATGAAGGTGTGATTTCTGAGACAGAACAAAAAGGATCTTATGGACCTTATATTCAAAGTGAAAGAAAAGAAATTTATCATACTTATGCCAAACATTTGGTAGAAGAAGGACTTGCTTATCCTTGTTTTTGCTCACAAGAAGAAATTGATGAAGTTCGTAAGATGCAAGAACTCAATAAAGAACGTATCGGAATTTATGGAAGTTATGCAAAATGTCGTTTCTTAACCAATGAAGAAAGAGCTGCTAGAATAAAAAAGGGAGAGCCTTATATTGTCCGATTAAAATCTCCTGGTGATTTTTATAAAAAAGTGGTATTAAATGATTTAGTACGTGGTAAAATTGAATTTCCAGAGAATGATATGGATGTTGTTTTAATTAAAAGTGATGGTCTTCCTTTATATCATTTTGCTCATGTCATTGATGATCATTTGATGAGAACTACACATGTACTAAGAGGAGAGGAATGGGTATCTTCTGTTCCCATTCATCTACAACTATTTCAAGTATTAGGATTTACTCCTCCTCAGTATGCACATCTTGGAGTCGTTATGAAAATTGATGAAGATGGAACCAGAAGAAAATTATCCAAAAGAAAAGATCCAGAAGCTGCCGTTAGTTATTATCATGAACAAGGAATTCCCGTAGAAGCCGTAAAACTTTATTTGATGACCATTGCTAATTCTAATTTTGAAGGTTGGTGGGATCAGAATCCAACCCTTGGAATCGATGATTTTCATTTTGATTTTAAGAAAATGAGTTTAAGTGGTTCTTTATTTGATTTGGAAAAATTATTAAATATTTCTAGAAGTTATATTAGTCGTTTAAGAGCTAGTGAAGTTTATGAAAAAACGCTTACTTGGGCGAAAGAATTTGATTTCGAATTTGCTCATATTTTAGAAAAATATAAAGATTATTCGATTGCAATTTTTAATATTGAAAGAGAACAGAAGAAACCAAGAAAAGATTTTGAATCTTTTTCTACCATCAAGAAAAATGTCTGGTATATGTATGATGAATATTTTACAGGAGAACTTACTTACGATTTTGGAAAAATCCAAAATCCAGAAGAAATTCGAAAAATTTTATCTACTTATTTAGAAGATTATTACGATGAATGTGATGATAAAGATACTTGGTTTTCTAAAATTAAAGAATTATCTACTAGGTTAGGATACTGTAGCGATATGAAAGAATATAAGCAAAATCCAGACTCTTATCCTGGTAGTGTTGCTGATGTTTCTACCGTGATTCGTGTTGCCACTACGACAAGCTCTATGACTCCTGATTTATATGAAATTCTAAAACTTTTAGGGAAAGAAAGAATTCAAAAACGTTTTCAAAAATGGATGTAAGAAAGGAAAACCTTTCTTTTTCTTTGTAGAAAAACACTTTTCCATTTTTTTCTGTTGAATTTTAGAAAGGATTATTTTATAATAATTATGATAGGAGGATATAGTTATGGAAAAGAACAAAACAAAGAAAGCAAATTTTTTGGAAAAATGGAATGATTCTACTAGTAAATTAGATCGAAAAGATTGGATTATCATGGGAATTTTCGTAATTTTTTACATGATGATTGCTTTTTACCATCTAGGAAGTATGAAAAATCCACAGACCTTTTACCATTTTACCTTTGAAGGAGAAGAGGTAGGGGTAGAATTAAAAGGAGAAAACCAAGAAGTTTCCAAATTACGTTATTTTACAGGGCCAGAAGTAGGAAATTTTTCACTTGTTGCATCGAATGATGGAACCAATTATCAAGAAATTGCTACTCTTCAAGGAAATTATCCATTTGCTTGGGAAGAAATAGTATTAGAAAGCAATTTTAAATATATCAAGTTTGTTTCTAATACGGTAGGAAGTTATTTGGGAGAAGTACAGTTCTATGATCAGTATGGAAATAAAATAGAAATGACTGCGTCTGATGATCAAAGTCAAGTCATTATAGATGAATTAGATACGGTTCCAGGAACGATTAGTTACCTGAATAGTAGTTATTTTGATGAAGTTTATTTTGCAAGAAGTGCCTATGAATATACACACGGAATCAATGCGATGGAATGGGTACACCCACCTTTAGGAAAATTAATTATGGCAATTCCAGTTTTATTATTCGGAATGAATCCATTTAGTTATCGTTTGATGGGAACTCTTGCTGGAGTTTTGATGATTCCCGTATTATATATTTTAGCAAAAAGAATATTTAAAAGTCGTAAATGGGCTTTCTTTGCTGGTTTATTAATGACTTTTGATTGTTTCCATTTTGCTCAAACTAGAATGGGAACTGTTGATAGTTTCTTAGTATTATTTATCATGTTATCTGCTTTATTTATGTATCAGTATATTAGTTTAGATAATCGAAATAAAATGAAAACGAAAATTACGAATTTGCTTTTATCAGGATTCTTTATTGGATGTGCAATCAGTACAAAATGGACTGGACTATTTGCTGCATTAGCACTAGCCATTGTATTTTTCGCTGATTTATTCTATAAAAAAATTAAACAAATGACAGATTATAGTAAAAAAATACAACTTGATAAAATAATGGTAATTACTTTAGGATTTGGATGTATGATTCCGATTGGAATTTACTATCTGACAACTATGTTTACTGCTAATTTATCTCTTGCAGCTATTTTAACCATTACTTATTATATTTTGTTAATAGTGGTAGGCATTCTTTATTATATTTTAAAAATTGATCGTGAATCTTGGAAGTTATTTTTCTGGTGCTTCTTAGCATTCTTTATAATACCAGTTATCATTTATATTTTATGTTATGTATTATTCCCTAACGTTGTCAATTATGCCGATAATAGTATTTCTGGAATTATCAATCAAATTCGAGAAATGTATGCTTATCATTCTGGATTAGAAGAGAGTCATCCATTTACTTCTAATTGGTATACTTGGCCACTGATGATAAAACCAGTTTGGTATTATGTAGGATATTTTGGAGGAACAATTCGAGGAACCATTGTAGGAATTGGAAATCCTGCTATTTGGTGGTTTGGAGCTGCTGCAGCAATCTATACCTTCATTGCTTCTCTTCTTACGAAAAAGAAAGAATTATTGTTTATTATTGTATTCATTCTTTGCAGTTGGTTGCCATATTTATTAATTGGTAGAGTCATGTTTTTATATCATTATTTTCCAACTTTACCATTTATCATGTTAGCAATTGTTGCTTTTATGAAATGGATTACGGAAAAATTCCGAAATAATTCTATTTATTATTTCTATATGGCAGTCGTTATTTTATTCTTTGTTTTATTCTATCCTGTCGTTTCCGGAATGCCAACTTCTAGTAATTATATCGATAGTTTAAGATGGTTATCTACTTGGATTTTCTAAAAAAATAGGAATTATCTTGCAAGATAAAAGATTTTTGTTATAATAAGTACTGGGTGGTTGATATGTATCCTCAAATGCCTTTTACTAAGAATTTACCAAAAATAGATTTGCATGGGGAGACAAGAGAAACAGCTGATTTACTGGTAAAAGAATTTATTCGTGATTGTTGTAGACAGGGGGTTCAAAAAGCAATTATTATACATGGAATTGGAACAGGAATTTTAAAAAAACAAGTGCAGGAAACTTTGAAAAAAGAGAAAAAAGTAGAACGATTTTATCTTGATTTTTTCAATGTTGGATGTACAATAGTGGAGCTAAAATGAAAAAGGAAAAAATAATAAGAACAAAATTTGACAAAAAAATTGTTTTGTGTTATAATAACCAGCATAAAACGAAGGGGGAATGTATTTATGTATACTGATGAGAAAAAGAAAAGAAGTCTATTAGTAGATTTCATTCTAAAATTAATTTTAATCATCATATTTGTTTTATTACTTATTTATTTAGTACCATGGCCTGATATGAGTTCTTTAAATCCATTAAAGGATCAAATTTTTAATGCTAATTTACAGACTATGAAGGATGCAGGTATTACTTATTTCACAACAGAGAGATTACCAGCTGAAGTTGGAGATAAGACTACTTTATCTTTACAACAAATGTTAGACATGAAGTTATTAGTTCCATTTACAGATAGAAATGGAGAATCTTGTGATGTCAAAGCATCTTATGTTTCACTTGAGAAAAAAGAGACAGAGTACTTAATGAAAGTATATCTAAAATGTGGAGAAGAAGAAGATTACATTTTAGTACATTTAGGATGCTATTCTTATTGTGATAGTGCTATTTGTGAAGCAAAACCAAATAATACGGAACCACCATCAACAACACCAAAACCAACAAATTCATCAAAACCAACGAATTCACCAACGCCAACGAATTCACCAACACCAACAAATTCACCAACACCAACAAATTCACCAACGCCAACGAATTCACCAACGCCAACGAATTCACCAACGCCAACAAATTCACCAAAACCAACGAATTCACCAACGCCAACAAATAAACCAACACCAACGAATTCTCCAACACCAACCAACAAACCAACACCAACAAATAATCCAGAAAAAGTATGTGAATACAAAAAAAATTATGATACACAATACTCTGATTGGATTTATGGACCTGAATTAATGAAGAAAAAAGGTCAAAACTTAGTATTTGGATATAATGCTGATATGACTGAGCAGGTAATTGATAAAGGAATTAGAAGAGTTGTTGTGGGTAAACAAGGTGCTGTTTACGAAAGAATTTATGTAGAGCAAATGCAACAAGTAAAATATAAGACTTTAACTTATAAATTATGCAATAATTATAATTATGTAGCAGATGCAAAGACTGTATATCGTGTACTAGATGATTGGCAATATACAAATGATTATGCATATGGTTATGTAGATGATATTCCATATGATACTTTAACGGAAAAGTGGGTATTCCAAAGTGTAGATTATGATCATTGTAAAGAGAATTGCTCAAGTCATCCATATGGTACTTATAGAAAACAAATTAGACATGTGGAAGTTGTTACCGAATATGGTAATGTAACTGCAACTTGTGGTGAGATTGTAGAGAAATCAGTAGATGTATATATGACAGTTCCAGTTGGATCTTATTATACCGTTTTAAAAACACCAGAACAAACATTATATGGAAATGTACAATTTTACCAAGTTAGAACACGTACAATATTAAAAAATGCATATACTGCATACCAATACGATAGTTGTACTAATCCAACTTTAGGAGAAGGATGGACATTTACTGGAAAGACAAAAAATAAGTAAAATAAAGAAAGGAGTATGTAGATATGGAAATGGAGAATTATGGTATTCCGGTACCAGCAAAAACAATGGAAAAAGTAGTATGGGGCTATAATAGAGAACAATATAAAAATATAGAAAAAAAGCCATTAGCTACTGAGAAAATATTAGTATTTTATGATGATGATACTGCAGAAATTTTTGATTTAACGAACCTTTCTGATAAAGAAAAATCCAATTTAATTAACGAAGTATATGAAACTGTCTTGGCTGCTAATTTAGAAGATCATCAAAAAATATTCTGTTATACCGATAGTAAAGTATTTCAAGAAGCAGAAAGCGAATTACAACCTGTAAGTATGGAAGGTGAATTGGAACCTGTAGAAGAAGAAAAATCAAAGACAAAAGTAATTCCTGCTTGGGTAAAAGTAGCAGGGGCTGGTCTTGGTGGAGTAGCCCTTGGTGCTGCTATTGCAGCAGGAGCTAATGCTATTCATGATATGAATGTAGAAAACGAAAACAATATTGATAATACTTTAGGTGATTTGGGGGAGGATTTACCGCCAGAAGAAAATGAAAATTACGGTTTATATCATTATGATTTAAGTAAAATGTCAGGATTAGAACAATATAATAATGAAATTCCTGATTCTTTACAAAAACAAACTTCCAATCGTCTTTTCAACGTATTACAAAAATTTAATCAACAATTTCAATTAGTAGATAGCGATGTACAACAATTAGGTGGATTTACGATTGAACAAGTGATTGCATTAGATGCCTATGCAAATTCTAATCTTTATAGTAGTGAAGATTATATTAGAAATTTTGGACTTTATGATTTTTCTAATGTTACTTCTGATTTTCAACAAGCTACTTTACAAGCAGGAGCATATCTTGCTAATCCAGAAATAGATGGAACTGCTCTTGCCGATGTTTTTCAAGATGAAACGGTTAAAAATTTATATTTAAAATCTTTAGAATATCGTAGTCATATATTAAATGCTAAAGATTCTAAAGAGAAAAAACAAGCAGTGAAAGATTATGAAAACTTTTTAGCTTCTCAGACAGATACTACTAGTGAAAATTTCGTGGATTATAGTGAACATCCTGGAATGGCATTCGTAACACCAGCTATTGTGATGGCATTGAATTATCATAATGTTAGCTTAAATAGTGAAGTTGTTAGTGATATGCTAATTATTGGAAATGATGGATCATTAAGTGATGTAAATTACTTAAGTAAAGTTGATACTATTTGTCCAAAAGCAGAAACAAAATTAGAAGAAGCAGTAAATTTAGTAAAAGATGTAGAACATGCAATGATTGCAACCAATCAAACAATTAAAGCTTATAATGCAGCTGAAACACAAAAGGCTCAAACTGAAAATCGTAATCCAGTACTTTTACAATTAGAGTATCAAGATCTTGATGAATTAATTAGTAATACTTTGTGCGATCAAAATCAAATTAATGAATTAATGAATCGAGAATTAGATAAAACCAATCAACATGTTACAGCAGAAGATCAAAAAGTAGTAATGGAGAATGCAATTAATATATCTAGAAGTTTACAAGAAAAAGGAAAAGGACATTATAAAGATGAAAAAACAGCAAAATTAGCGGAACAATTACAAAAACCAGGTGATACAGTAGTTGTTACACAAGAAGAAGTAAAAATTGATACACCTGCAGAAAAGTCAAAATTAGAAGAAGCAGTTCCTGAGCAAGTTGAACAAGCAAAAGAAGAATTGAATCAGTCTCAAGGTCTTATTCCGAATGAAACACCAGAAGAAAAGCAAGCAGTAGAAGAACAAATTCAAAAAGATATTGTTGCTACAGAACAAGAAGGAGTAAATTATTATAATCAAGTTGTATCTTATTATGAAACTTATGGGGATGTAGCTGGTATTCCTTCTAATTTGCAAGATGCTTATAATAATTTAGGAGCTAGTACATTTGATTTAGCAAAACAAACTGGTGTTGCTCGTTTCATGACAAATGATCAAAATAAGACATTTGGTGGGGAATATACCCCTGCCCCTGGTTTTGAAGATGTTGATACTAATGCTACGCAACAACAAAATCAGCCAACGAATTTTTCTATGTCAAGTGAAACCCCTGCTCCAGAACAAAACGTATCATCTACACCAAGTGAAGCTCCTGCTCCAGAACAAACGGTACCATCTACACCAAGTGAGACTCCTGTTCCAGAACAAAGCGTACCATCTACATCAGATGAAACTCCTGCTCCAGAGCAAACAGAACCATCTACATCAGATGAAATGCTTGTTCCTGGACAAGTATCATCTATGCCAGGAGAAAGTTCTAATCCAACACCATCAGATCCTCAAGCTGGTTCTGAATTTGGTGGAGAAACTCAAATTAACCCTGAATTTGGAGATGTTGATTTAGGAGATGTTAGTACAGATCCTAATTCTATGGCTATTGGTAGTGTTGTTGATATTGATATTGACAGCTTATCTGATGATGAGTTATGGTATGCTGTTGAAGGTATGGAAGATGTAGAATTTGAAGATGAGTCAGCAATTAATGACTATCAAGTAGAAGATAGCGGATATACAAAATAAAATAATTGACAAATAAATGAATATTATCTATAATAAAATAGAAATGAAAAAGGAAAGAGATTTTAAAATCCACCTGACGTTAGCGAATAGCCGTAGGTAAAAAGCCAAGTAATAATAACAAATATTATATAGGTTTTTTAAAGGTGGATTTTTATCCACCTTTTCCAATTTTATGGAGGTGTTTTTTATAGCAAGTAACAAAAATAATAATCAGCCTATTAATGAGCAGATTAAAGCAAGTCATGTTCTAGTGATTGGTCCCAATGGAGAACAAGTAGGAGTAAAGTCCATTCAGGATGCCTTAACTTTAGCCAATTATGCTGGATTAGATTTAGTCATGCTAAATCCTAATAGTGAACCACCTGTTTGTAAGGTAATGGATTATAATAAATATCGTTACGAAAAACAGAAAAAAGAAAAAGATGCCTTAAAAAAACAAAAGGCAAACAATTCAGAAGTAAAAGAATTTCGTTTATCTTCCGTTATTGATGTAGGTGATTTTGAAACGAAATTAAGACAAGTTACCAAATACTTAGAAAAGAACGATAAAATTCGTTTATCGATTCGTTTCAAAGGAAGACAAATGGCTCATACAGAATTAGGAAGCGAAGTATTAGAACGATTTGCGCAAAGATTAGAAGATATTGCTATCATCGAACAACCAGCAAAGTTAGATGGTAGAAATATGACTATGTTATTAGCACCAAAAAAAGAGAAATAATAAGGAGGAACTTATGGGAAAGTTAAAAACACATAAAGGAATGAAAAAGGTTTTAAATGTTAGAAAGAGTGGAACCATTACGATTGGGCATCCAGGAACAAGACATAATACCGGTAGTAAATCTGCAAATTTTAACAGAAAAGGAAGAAAACAATCTGGTCTTAGTAAAGCAGACCAAAATAGATTTAAAAATATAATCTAATAAAGATAAGAATTAGGAGGAAGAAAAAATGGCAAGAGTGAAAAATGGAGCTACGACAAAAGCTCGTCATAAAAAAGTATTAAAACAAGCCAAAGGTTATTTTGGAAGTAGACATAGATTATATAAAACAGCAAAAGAACAACTTATGCATTCAGGACAATATGCATTTAAAGATCGTAAATTAAAGAAAAGAGATTTCAGAAAATTATGGATTACTCGTATTAATGCAGCTTGTCGTGAAAATGGTATTAGTTACTCTAGATTTATGGAAGGATTATCAAAAGCAGGAATTGAAATTAATAGAAAAATGTTATCAGAGATTGCGATTAATGATCCAAAAGCCTTTCGTGAATTAGTAAAGATGGCGCAAGATGGAAAAGCTGGAAAAATACAAAAACAAGAAGTAGTAAAAGAAGAGAAAAAAGCTACTACGAAAAAAGAAGAAAAGAAAGAAACTGTAAAAGAAAAAGTAGATTATAGTAAATTAACAGTAGCAGAATTAAAAGAACAAGCAAAAGCAAAGAAAATAGAAGGATATACTTCTATGAAAAAAGCAGAATTAATTGCTGCTTTAGAAAATTAAACATATTAATGAATTGATGAACCGAGTGCCTGATGGTGGTTGATTTTAGAAATTAATAGAAGAAAAACGAAAAGGAGAAAAAAATTATATGACAGTAGTTTCAATGAATTATTTATTAGAAGCTGGTGTACATTTCGGACACCAAAAAAGAAGATGGAATCCTAAGATGAAGGAATATATCTTCACGAGTAGAGATGATATTTATATTATCGATTTACAAAAAACAGCTAAGAAAATTGAAGAAGCTTATAAAGCTTTAAAAGAAATAGCAGAAGCTGGAGGAAAAGTTCTATTTGTTGGTACGAAAAAACAAGCGCAAGAAGCAGCAGAAGAAAGTGCAGTTAGAACAAATATGTACTTTATTACAGAAAGATGGCTAGGTGGTACACTAACAAACTTTAAAACCATTCGTTCTAGAATCAAAAGATTAGAAGATATCGAAAAGATGGAAGAAGATGGAACGTTTGAACTTTTACCTAAAAAAGAAGTTATTCAAATCAAGAAAGAATATGAAAAATTAAATAAAAATTTACGTGGAATTCGTGAAATGAAAAAGATTCCTGAAGCTTTAGTAATTGTTGATCCTCGTAAAGAAGAAATTGCAATTAAAGAAGCAAGAATTTTAGGAATTCCTGTATTTGGAGTAGTAGATACCAATTGTGATCCTGATATGGTAGATTATGTGATTCCTGGAAATGATGATGCTGTTAGAAGTGTTAAATTAATGATTGGAGTATTAGCTAATGCAATTAGTGAAGCCAATGGTACAGAAATGATTGATTATTTAACAGAGGAAGATAAAGGAAAGACTACGAAAAAAGAAAATAAAAAAGAAGCAAATGAAGAAGAATTTAATGTTGAAAAAATAGAAGAACAAGTAGAAACTCCTAAAAAAGAATCAAAAAAAGCAACAAAAGAAGAAGTAAAGGAAGAAGAAGTTGATTTAAGCAAATTAACAGTAGCAGAATTAAAAAATATGGCAAAAGAAGCTAATATTGATGGATATACTTCTATGAAAAAAGCAGAATTAATTAGTGTTTTAAGTAAATAATAAATTTGGGAGGATTTTATGTTTAGTGCTAGTGATGTAAAAGATTTACGTGAAAGAACTGGTGCCGGAATGATGGACTGTAAAAAAGCTTTACAGGAATCAAACGGTGATATGAATCAAGCAATCGATTGGTTAAGAGAAAATGGAATGGCCAAAGCTGCTAAAAAAGAAAGTAGAATTGCTGCAGAAGGTACAACCAAAATGATTATAGATGGAAATCAAGCTATCATTTTAGAAGTAAACTCTGAAACTGATTTTGTTGCTAAAAATGAAAAATTTATTGCTTTTGTAGATCAATTAGCCAATACAATTATGAAGAGTAATGTAACGGATATGGATAGTGCTTTGGCTTTATCTACAGGAGAAGGAACTGTTTCTGATTTAGTGAAATCAGCAATTAGTACAATTGGAGAAAAAATTTCTTTTAGAAGATTTCAAAGACTTACTAAAACAGATCAACAAGTATTTGGAAGTTACTCTCATATGGGAGGTAGAATTGCTTGTCTTGTTGTTTTAGAAGGAGCAAATGAAGAAGTAGCAAGAGATGTAGCAATGCATGCTGCTGCTATGAACCCTGCTTATCTAAATGCTAGTATGGTACCTGCAGATGTATTAGATCGTGAAAAAGAAATTATGAAAGAACAGCTTTTAAAAGAAGGAAAACCTGCGGATAGAATTGATAATATTTTGGTTGGAAAAGTAAATAAATATTATACCGATGTATGTTTAGAAGATCAAATATTTATTAAAGCAGAAAATAAAGAAACAGTAAAAGATTATGTAACTAGTCATAATGGTAAAATAGTAGATATGGTTCGCTATGAAGTAGGAGAAGGAATCGAAAAGAAACAAGAAAACTTTGCGGAAGAAGTAATGAATCAAATTAATGGATAGAAAGAAGAGAAATCTTCTTTTTCTTTTTCGTTAAATTTTAAGTAAAGTGCACAATTAAGTGCAATAGATAGGAAAAAGAGTATTTATAAAGGAAAGTGCAC
>CANRPT010000026.1 GCA_947632565.1 uncultured Bacilli bacterium
TATTTGTTACTAACTAGTCATCATACTTTAAGTTGCATTTAACCTTAAAAAGTTGCGTTTACTTTAAAATTTGAGCATTGTCTTATAATCTAGCCAATAATGTTTCAAATTCTACTTGACCGCTACTTTCTCCTGATTTTATTTCTAAATCTAGGCTTGCTAGTTTTTCGATATATTCTAATAACATTTTTTCTGAATATCGATAAGATGCTTCTCTAGCTAGTTTTACGGGATATTCATGTACTTTTAATAATTTACTAATTTTTAAATCACTGTTTCCGTCTTGTAATAAAACTTTTACTTGGTACATTAAACGAATTTTATTGGCTAAAATTCGAATGATATTCACTAGTTGTTCTCCATGAAGCAAAAAATTTTGATATAATTCAAAAGCATATTTTTTATTTTTAGAAAGTATAGCATCAGCTAAATGAAAGATATTATCATCCAGACTCTGCATCACAATTTCTTCAATATCTGACTCCTTTATTTTCTTTTCCTCTAATTGATATAGCTTTAATTTTTCCAATTCCTGTAAAATACGTTCTGAATCGTTTTGACAATATTCTAAAAGTTTTTTTTCTGCCTTCACATCCATTTGATAATCCTCTAGTTTTTTCTTTATCATATCATGGAGATTACTAGGTTCAGAAATTACTTCTGCCACTTTGGTAAATAAAGCTGTAATTTTCTTCCTTTTATCCAAACTATCACAAACTAAAATTAAAATATTATCTAAACTAGGATGTTCCAGATATTTTTCTAATTTTTCTAAATGATGTTCTACTACTGATTTATCTTTTTCACTGGAGAAAAACATCGCATGATAACCAACCACTATTTTCTTGGAGGTTAGAAAATTATACGTATCCAAATCTTCTATTAACCGATCAATAGGAACTTCTAATAAATCATAGGAAACAACTTCTGCATCTTGATTCTCTTTTAAAATTTCTTGAATCTTATGATTTAACGTAAATTTATCGTTCGTTGCAATCAAATATATCGTATTCATTGTTCTTTCTTTACTGCTTCTAGCGCTTCTTCTAATTTTGTAACATCTTTTCCTCCACCTTGCGCAAAAGTAGCACTTCCTCCTCCATTACCAGAAGTAATAGAGGTCACTAATTTGATGAGATCAGAAGCTTTTTTTTCTTCCATATTACTTCTAGCAAGAAAACTAATATTATTCTCTTTCCTATTGGCAAATAAAATATATCCTTTTTCCATTTGATTTAATAAGGTATCAGCAATTTCTTTCAAAAGATTCGTATCTTCATTTTCCAATTGCATCACTAAATAAGAATAATTTCCTTCTTGGACAATTTTTTCCTGATATCTTGATAAATTATTGAAAGCAAGTTTTGCTTTTTCTTCTTTATATTTCTTTTCTAGACTTTTTACTTCATTTTGTGTATATTCTAATTCATTTCTTTCAAAAATAATATCTTGATAGCTCTTTAATTCTTCATTGGTGATTTCACACTCAAAATTTAGAAGAATTCCTTCTTGTTTCGCTTTTGCAACAATATTCTTAGCTTTCATTAATAATTTAATCTTTTCATCATTATAAGGCTTAATTGCCTCAAATAAAACATCTTCTACTTTTTCATTCGTACAAGCTTCTATACGATAAACATTGCTTCCTTTGGATTCTACAGAGAAAATCGCAAATTTTTCAATTTCCTTCGTATTTTGAATATGAGTTCCTCCGCATAATTCTTTAGAGTCTCCAATCGTAACAACTCTTACTTTACTACCATACTTTTCACTAAATAAAGCCATAGCTCCTGTTTTTTTTGCTTCGTTGGTATCCATTATTTCTGTTTGAGATTGGATATTTTGTTTTACATAGTCGTTCACAAAATTTTCTACTTCAATAATTTTATCATCTAATAGTTTTCCAGTATAAGTGAAATCAAAGCGTAAAGAAGTATCATCCACATAACTTCCTGCTTGATGAATCTTATCCGAAATAATGCATCTTAAGGCATATTGTAGTAAATGAACCGAAGAATGGTTTGCTTCTATTTTCTTTCTTCTTTCAAAATCAAGATCTGATTTTACTAAATCTCCTACTTGAATTGTTCCATCTAATACTTTTACTTTGTGTAAGTGTTGTCCATTTGGTGCTTTTTTTACATCTAATACACGAGCTTTAAATTTAGAAGAAGTAAGCATTCCTGTATCACTTACTTGTCCACCAGATTCTGCATAAAAACAAGTTTTGTCTAAAATAACATATCCTTCTTTTTTTATTTCCTCTACCAATTTTTCTCCATCAAATAAGCCAATCACTTTTCCTTTGGTCGTATAAGTCTGATATAAAAATTCTGATGGTTCTTTAAAATTTAATAGTGCCTCATTTTGACTACTCATACTAGTTTCTTGTTTTCTATTTTGTTTCGAAGTTTCTTTCTGCTCTTTCATATACTGTAAAAATTCTTCTTCTGAAGTAGTAAATCCTCTTTCTTCTAAGTATTCTAGTGTTAATTCATAAGGAAATCCATAGGTATCATATAATTTAAATACTTCAAAACCGGGTATAGTTTTGGTCGTACTAGTATCCATTAATTCTAATAATCTTCTTTCTCCACTTGCTAAAGTTTTATGAAATAATTGTTCTTCTTCATAAACTAAAGTAGCAATATATCCTTTATTTTCTAATAGTTCTGGATAACTTTCTCCCATAATTTCACATACGGTATCTACTAATAAATACATAAAGGGTTCTAATAATCCAAGTTTTTTTCCCATACGAACACTTCTACGAAGAAGTCTTCTTAAAACATAGCCTCTTCCTACATTTTCAAAGATTGCTCCATCAGATAAGGCTACGGTAATCGCACGAATATGATCCGCAATAATTTTGAATGTTGCTTCTCCATTATATAAAACTCCACTTAAATCTTCAATTTTACGAATAATTGGTGTGAATAAGTCGGTATCAAAGTTAGAATCTACATTTTGAAAAATACAAGCCCATCTTTCTAACCCTGCTCCGGTATCGATATTTTTACTAGGAAGTTCTTGATAGTCTTTTCTAGATACTCCTTCTTTTGCATTAAATTGACTAAATACATTATTCCAAATTTCAATATAACGTTCCTGGTCTTCATCATTTTGAAACTTGGTAAAGGCATCTTTCTCTGGATCATATTTTTCTCCTCTATCATAGAAAATTTCGGAATCTGGTCCACATGGTCCTTCTCCTATTTCCCAAAAGTTTCCTGCTAATTTCACTAAATGACTTTCTTCTAGCCCTACACTAATCCATTTTTGATAAGCATCTATATCATCTTGATAAACAGTTACATATAATTTTTCTTTTGGAAGTGCAAACCATTTTTCACTTGTTAATAATTCAAAGGCATACTCAATTGCTTCTTCTTTAAAATAATCTCCAATAGAAAAATTTCCCATCATTTCAAAGAAAGTCAAGTGTCTTGCCGTCATCCCTACATGCTCAATATCATTGGTACGAATACATTTTTGAACGCTAACAATTCTTCTAGATTCGGGTACCTTTGTACCATCAAAATATTTTTTTAAAGGAGTAACTCCGGCATTAATCCAAAGTAAAGAATCATCATCGATTGGGATTAATGGTGCGCTTTCCATTTTTTTGTGGTTTTTTTCGGTAAAGAATTGATACCACATCTTTCTAATTTCGGTACTAGTCATGTATTTCATTTTTTCAACTCCTCACAATCTATTATTTGTTTCATATCTTGTTTTAGTTTTTCTAAAGAAGTATTGCGTATTTCATAGTCATATTGATGATAATTTTCTAAAGCATGTTCGGTAGAATGACTTGCTTCTTGTTCTGTTAAAGGGCTTTGATAGTTTTCTTTTTCTAAATGAATGGTAACAACATGAGGAAATCTTTTCTTCATTTCCTCTATTTCTAACGGTAATCTAATATCATTCACAATAAAAATAGAAAAATAATTGGATAAGATTTGAATATCTTCGGTTAGTCGATTAATATGAAATGTTGGGAATCCTAATCGTTCACGAATTAATTCTGTTCCCATTTCTTGTAGCATTTTTCTTGGCTTGGTTTCTTCTTTTCCATCCCAACCAAAATAATCTTTTAAATATCCTTTTAACGTTCTCATGATTTGAATCTCACAAACCGCATATCCTCTTTTTTGATACTCTTCTTTCAAATAGGCTCCTGCTTTTCCTTTTCCGGTTCGTGCCTTACCACAAATTAAATAAATCAGAATGTTATTTGTCATAGTAACCATTATTCCTTTCTAATTTCATACGAATGATATTGAAGCGATTGGTAGTTGTATCTGTTTGAGAAAAAGAAAAATTTTCATAAAAAGGAATTAATTCTTCCATCGTATCTAAAAAAATGATTTGGAAATGATAGCAAGATTCTAACAGTTTTTGTAAAAGATGAGACCCTATCTTTTGTCCTTGATATTCTTCTTTTACAAATAAAGAATTCAGATAACCATTTCTATCAATAAAACCACAGCCAATTACTGAATCATTACAATAAGCAGCATAAATGGTAGGTTTTTTCTCCCATTCTTCTTGAAAGTATTTTAAAAATCTTTGATCTATCAAAGGATAATTTTCTTTTTGTTGTAAAGCATTATATTCCGGATGTAATGTTAAAAATAATTTTCTATTCTCTTCTGCCAGGAACGTTAAAATTTCAGGATTTTGTTCCTCTAATACTCTTTTTATTTGAATCATTCTCTCCTCCTACACAAGAAAAGACCTAGCTAGGAGCATAAAATGCGGTACCATCCTAATTAGATCTTAATTTTTTCATAACGGCCATAACCGGACTACTTTTCCTAGTCACTAAAAAGAGAGCTTTCCGATTTTTCTTCTCATTGTTTTCACCAACCACAATGTCTCTGTTTAGAAAAAGAAATCGTACTATTCTTTTTTACGTTTTTAATTATCCGTAATTCTTTCCATAATCGAATATTTTTGATTGAAAAATTGAAAAATAGTTTTGAAGATAGAAATTACTGGTGTTGCTAAAATCATTCCTATTATACCAAAGAAATGTCCAAAAATCAATAATCCTAACATAATTGTTACTGGATGTAATTTCATGGTTTTTCCCATGACTACCGGTTGTAGGAAATAACTTTCTAACGTTTGTGCTAAAACCACGGCAATCAGTACAAATAATCCAGTCATAGGGCTAATCGATAAACCAACGATGACAGCAGGAGCACCACCGATATATGGTCCAATATAAGGAATTACATTCGTTACCGCACAGAATAATCCAAATACCATCGGAGCTTCTAATCCCGCAATTCCCAAGGCAATCGATTGAAACACAAATAGAATAAACATAATCAATAAAGTACCCTGCACATAGCTCTTTAAATTATTATTTAAGCTTTCTAATAGAGTAATGGTATCTTTTTGGTATTTATTGGGAACTAGGCTATATAAATGTTTTTTTACATTATTAAAATCAAATAACATATAAAGTCCTACCAATAGGCCAATTAATAAATTCACTCCTCCAGAAATAATATTCGTAATCAAATTCATAATCATGGTTGGTAAATCTACGGTTAAAGATTTACTCAAGTTATTAATACTATCATAAATTCCAATTTTAATATCGGTAAAATTATAATCTCCCATGGTATTCAAGTTGTCAAAGAAACGATCAATATTATCTTTTAAATAATTAATAAAATCTGGGACTGATTTCGCCAAATCGTTTAACTGATTGGTAATCGATGGAACCATTAAACGAATTAATAGATAGATAAAAGATAAGAAAATCACATAAACAAATATTGTTCCTAAGATTCTACTAACTCCTTTTTTATTTAAGTAAGTCACAAAAGGATCAAATAACCAAGCAATCCCGATTCCAATAAACAAAGGGGAAATCACTGCTAAAATTCTTCCTAGAAATGGTAATATTTTCCAATCACTTAGTAATTTACTGCAAATAAAGACTAACATCACGATTGCTAAAATAAAAACTATTTTTAAAATGTTTACCCCTAGTCGAAGTCCTTCATTTAACTTGGCATAGTCTACTGAATCGTTTTTTCTTTTTAACATCATCCTATCACGTTCTTTCATTACATAATATAGCACACTTTTTCTTTTTAGACTAGCATTTTCCAAAGAATGTTTCGAAATTTTTCTATTTTAACATCTCCTTTTCTTCTACTCTTTGAAATTTCTTTTCTAAAATAGAATATAAATAAAGAGAAATTGGCAGATTGGTTCTTTTTTGGAGATAATCTCGATAACCATTTAATTGTTGGAAATAATTTTTATCTTCTATTCTTTTTAATTTATAATCAATGATATCGATATGATCCGAATATACTAGAATTAAATCGATTACTCCATCTTTTTCTGTTTCCGAATCATAAAACTCATATTCTTTGATGATATTGGCTTCTTTGATATTTTTTAAAAATGGTTGCTGCAAAAAGGCTACCATTAAACTTCTTTCAAAAAAAGAAATGTTTAACGTTTCAAATTCTGGATGTTTGAAATCAATTGCTTCGAATAAAGCATGCATATGGGTACCAAATTCCATTTCTTTTACTGTTTCCGGATCTAGTAAAGTATGTACTTCTTTCGAAAAAATCGTTTTTTCTACTACTCTTTCTACTATCTGATACTCGGAAACAGAAAGTAAATTGGAAGAACCATCTGGTCTTATTTTCCTACTAGATAACATTTTATATTGGTTGGTAAGAGGAACTTGATCTAAAGAAATGGGAATGGTCTTACCCACTATTTTTTCTCCAATACTTTTTAAAATATCGAAAAAAGAATGATAACTCTCTCTTTCTACTTTTCGAACCACTCCATCTTCTAAATCCATACGATCTTCTAATGGTTGGTTGAGTAGAAAAATCATTTTTTCCTTACACCTTGTTAAAGCAACATAAAATAAACGGATTTTTTCTCCTATTTCTTCTAACTCATATTTTCGCTTTGCTAATATCTTAATATAAGTATCATGATATCCTTCTTGAAAACTAGGAAGAATGATTCCATATTGGGAATCAAATAAGATTTTAGATTGTATCTCTTTGATATTAAATGGATTCGATAAACCACTATAGTAACAAATCGGATACTCCAATCCTTTGGATTTATGAATGGTCATTAAACGACAGCTATTTTCTTCTAAAACCGAAACCGGAATCTTCATTTCTTTTTGATTATCGATCATATAATCTAAATAAACTAAGAAACGATGATAGTCATATCCCAATTTTTGCAGACTCTGTGCTAAAGATAAAAAATACTCTAATACGGCAATTCCCATTTCGATATTTCCTACCTGAATCAGTTTTTGATCAAAGGCAAATTCTTCTTTGATTTTACTTAATAAGGTGTATAAATCCATGCGATTGGAATCTTGCACAAGAGAATGGATTTTACGGATGATTTCTGTTTCTAAGAAACTTTTCTTTTGAAGAATCGTAAAAATCTCTTGATCGGAATAAGAAAATAAATAACTTCTCGCAATACTAGTAAAACTATAACGAAAACGATTTCCTTCTTCTTTGGCTTCTACACATTCCATTAATCTTAAAATATTGCGAATGAGATAAACTTCCTTTTGATTCATGATATTTTCATCTTTCACAATCGTTAAAGGAACATTCAAATATTCAAAGATTTTTTTATAAAGATTAAATTTACTAGAGCGGTCGATTAGAATCACAAAATCTCCATATGTTACATCTCTTAATTTTTTTAGTGTTTTATCATAAACTTGATATTTCTCTTTTCTCTTTTTTTGAATATCGGAAGCGATAAAAAAGGCTTCTATTTCATCATTGGTATATTTTTGATAAGGGGAATCTTTTTCTACTTGATAAGTATAAAATTCCATCTGATGGGAAAAATCGGTTTTTCCTTCTTCTTGATAAGCTTGATTTCCAAAAATCATTTGATGTCCATGCGGATAATCTGCTCCTCCAATCGCTTGATCCATCACATTTTCAAAAATTTCGTTAATATTGGTTAAGACTTCTTCCCTACTACGAAAATTTTTATTTAAATCAATTTTGATACCACCCTGCTGATTTTGAAATCGTTCATATTTTTCTTTAAAAATTTGAGGATTGGCATTACGAAAACGATAAATGGATTGTTTGATATCTCCTACCATATAAGTATTATGATCGGAAATTGCTTGTATCAATTCTTCTTGTAAATCGGAAGTATCTTGATATTCATCAATCATAATTTCTTGGAAAGTAGCTTTGATTTCTGTTAAAATATCTGGATTTTCTTTGACTGCCGTAATCGCTAGTTTCGCAATATCAATAAACTCAAAACAATTCTTTTCTCTTTTATACGCATCTATTCTTTGATCTAATTTTTGTATGATTTCGATGATAACCGAAAGATCTTCTTTGGTACTAAGATAATCCGTAAACATTTCATCTTCTGTTTCATACATGGTATAAGACTTTAACTGTTCTATTTTTTCTTTGATTACTTCCTTAGCTTGCTTAACTTCTTCTCCACTATGATTCGGAAGTCTTGGAAAATCAAAAACGAAACTCTTCTTTAATGCATCATAATTTGTAGCAGCAAGAAGTGGAGAAAAAACATCGGCAAACTTTTGATAATCTTTTCCCTCTAAAGCTAGTTCTAACGTTTTTAGATTTTTGCGAATTTCTTGTATTTCTTCTAAACAAAGGGAAAAATACTCCTTTTTGGTTTGTTCTTCGTACTCACTAGAAAAATACTGGGTGATATAATTTTCTAAATAAGTTTTTTTATCATACTTTAAATCTAATTTATTACTTAATTCAATCACTAATTTTTTGAGTTCTCGATCATCCTTCAAACAAAAATGTTGAATCAAATTTTCAAAAGAAGAAGTTGGATGATGATAATAATCTTCTAAAATTTCTTCTAATAATTCTTGTTTTTTTAAGGAAATAACATTTTCTTCTACGATGCTAACATCTTTCGTAATCTTTAAGCGATCATGATATTTTTTAACCATTGCTAGAGAAAAAGAATCAAAGGTAGTAATATAGGCTTTTTCAATTCGATTAACTTGCTCACTCAATCCTGCTTTTTGAATTTTATTACGAATTCTATTTTTCATTTCATAAGCTGCTGCTTTGGTAAAGGTTAAGATTAAAATAGCATCGATATTTGTTTTTTCTAATACTTTTCTTAAAGCTCTTTCGGATAGGATTTCTGTTTTTCCGCTTCCTGCTCCTGCACTGACTAAAATGTCGCATCCTTCTTCATCAATCGCTTGTTTTTGTTCCTTGGTCCAATTAGGCATTTTTCTCACTCCTTAAAAAGTCTAAATCTTTATGTTTTTCTAACTCCACAACATCATCCTCTTGATAAAAACAAATATCACGATAACTACAAAATTCACACCCAATATTATCTTTTCCAATCTTTTTTGGATTAATGGGAAAATCTCCTTCTAAAATATGATTACAAGCCGTTTGAATATGATTTTCTACTAAGGTATCTAAAGTTTCAAATTCTTCTTTGGTCAATACTTTGGCTGTTTTATAAAATCCATCTTTTTTGGTCTTTAAACCAGCAATCACTTGACTATCCTGATAAGTACAATCCAATTTTTCTAAAAGATTTTCTTGATCGGTTGAATACCCTACTAATTTTAAAGCTTGTTCTTTCAATTGCGCAAAGGTTTTTCCAGGAACTCTTTTCATTTCTTTATTAATTACTTTCTGTAAGTAAAATCCCACAATTTCTAAATGAGGAAATAAATTACTTCTTTTTAAAAAATACAAATAGATTGGTAATTGCATCCCAATTCCATAGATGGTATTGTTTAAATTAGAGGGTAAGGTCCCTGTTTTATAATCAACAACAGCTGCTAATGTTTGCTGATTTTCTTCTAAATAACAGATTTTATCTACAATTCCGGTAAACGATACCGGTATATTTTTAGCATTGGGAATTGGAATCGAAAATCTCTTTTCAAAATAATGATTCGTTAATTTACTATAAAATTCTTGTTTTTTGATCATCTCGATATCATATTTTAATTCTTGTTTTAATTTTTCTAAAAAAATGAGTTTGGTAAAAGTAAATTCATACTTTTGAGATTCCATATTCCAAGCAGTATCAAAATCAAAATTTTCTTGAAAAGCTTGTGACAAAACATAATGAAAAATATTTCCAATATTTTGATAGAAATCATCTTGATTTTCTTCTTTTATTTTTAAAATATTACTGATATAGTAACGAAAACTACAGTGATAATATTCTTCTAAGGAAGAATAGGATAAGATGAGTGGCTTTGGAAGAAATTGCAAAAAAACAGGTTCCTCTATTTTTTGAAATTGGTGATGATAAGTGCGATAAGGAAGATTGGGATAAATATTGATTAATTTTTGAAGATCTTCTGATACAATTCCATATTTTTCATATTTATCATATTCTTTTGCTAAAGCAATTTGGTTAAAATCATGGGAGATTTGATAAGTTAGAGAGGGATGATCAATGGTTTCCATTTTCATTTCATCTATTAGAAAACAAGGATGATAAGAATCAAAAGCTGTTTTTTCTTTCCAAGTTAACATTAAATGGTTTGACTTCCATAGATTTTGTTGAAAACAGGCAATACTATCGATATTTTTTTCATTACTATCAAAAAGTCCTAATTCTTGTTTCATCATATCACTTAAAAAATCTTCATCTTGATAAAGTTTTGGATAATTTTCTTGGTTGAATCCTAATAAATATCCATATTCATCGTCTTCTAATTCTTCTAAAGAAACAAAAGAGATACAATCTTTTTTCTTTCCTTGTTTTAACTTGGTATGCTGTAGTTCATAGGCAATCATTTCTAATATCAAAGGATCTTTTGGATACCAAGAATGATAAGCATTGAAAATAGCTAAAATAGAATCCAATTCTTCACAAGATTCTTGTTGCAACAAGGAAAAAACTTCTTCTAGATTGAAATTTTTCTGTAATTCTGCTAAAACTTTCTTTCCAATAGGAGTATCGGAAAGCATAATAGTTTCTTCTAAATCAATAGGAAGATGACACCAACGAAAAATCCTCTTCATTGGTATTATATATTCACTACTAGGACGAATAATTTTGATGTGTTCAATTGGTATTTCTTTTAATTTCTTTCGAATATCTTCACAAACAAAAGCAATCTCCGTATCAATATCAGTAAATTGATAAACAGTTAATGGTTTTTCTTTTACTGGTTCTGTAATGATTTGATAATGCGATAATGTTTTTAAGATTTTTTCTTGAAATGGCTCTATTCTAGGATAACCGTAAATCAAAACAGTGGTATTTTTTAAATAAGTAGTAAAGAAAGGATTTTGTTTCAAAAGATTTTCTTGAAATAATTGTTTTTTTAATGCTACTAATTCATTTAATTTCTGGGAAGAATAGACTTTATCTTCTAAATAATAAAGAGAATCTAAATATTCTAAAGCGATTTCATACCCTACTTGTTTTTCTTTCATCACAAAATAAATAGTTTGCTTTGAATAAGAAAAAAAATAATTTTCTAAAAATTCTTGCCAATCCATTATTTTATAAGAAATGAGATTTGAAAGTTGATTGATCTCTTTTTTTAATTTGGAATGATAAACTTTAGGAGATAGAATTAAATTTTTTTCTTTCAAATATTCTGCTATCATACAATCACCACTTTATTTCTAATCTTATTATATCAAAGTTTTGGATTCGATACTAGAAAAGAATCAATAAGTAATCTTCTTCTCTATTTTAAAATTTTGCAGAAAAAAAGTAGATTAACGATGTAATCTACTCAATAGTTTTTTCTCCTTGCAAAGATATCCTATTCCAATTACGAAACTAATTCCAATGATTCCTAAAATAATTTTTATCAAAGTAGAAAATACTGTAGATGGGTGATAGATTCCTTGATTCTGATTCATACAATCTTTCACATCTTCTTGGCTTCTAACTTTCGATATCACATCACAATAATCTTTTGCTTCCTCATAAGATTCAATTGCTTCTGTTAAATTATTTTTTACTTTACTACTAAATCCTAAAAAAGAATTAGAACCAATTACCATCAAAGGAACAGTATCTTTTTTGATCTGGAAAGTATCTTTTACTTGTTTACTGAATTCTTGACTATTCTCTATTTTCACATATTCTGCTCTAACACGTTGATGTTCCTTCAATTCTTCTTCTAACCATTCTTTTGCCTTCTCACAATCTTTACAATCTTCTTCATAAAAGAAATATACTTTGATATCTTCATAAGAAGAAGAATTGGTTGCTAAAGCATTAGAAACAATTGGAAAACAGAAAACTACTAGAAGAAAAAACATTCCTAAAACTTTCTTCATATTTTTTCCCCCATTATAATTAAGAGAAAGGTGTGGTAGTAAATATCACACCTTTATATTTTTAATCCAACAATTGCGTTAATTAAAAATTTTAATGTAAAAGCGGATTCGGAACAATTTCTAATGTTGCATTAAATTGATCTCCAAAAGGATTTGTAAGTTCTGCTGATTCACCATTTTTGATATAAACAATTTGTATTCTGTCCCTAAATACTTCTCCAGCTTTAAAAGTAAATCCTGAAGCATCATGATTTTCTTGGGTTACATCAATTCCAATTTTAAGAACTTTGTTTAAGCTATTTGCCCAGAATGAACCTAAATTAATAGTTGCTGTTGTACTATCAGCTGGTGCTTTAATTCTAATACCATATTCATTAGTTCCAATAAAAGTAGCAGTTTGTTGTCTAATATCAATTTCTGCACCATTATCAATAGCAGCTATGTTAATAAATTCTTCCGTTTCGTTTGCTCCGTTAAAATTGTTTCCTACAATTATAGAATCATTACCAATTGCCTGCTTGAAATCAATCATCATTTTACTATTAGAACCTTCAAAATTGCCAAAGTAAATAACAGTCTTTGGATTATTATGTGTAAATTGAATTAAACTATGCCAATTTTTTTCTTCAGTTAATGCTCCTGCGCTTACATTTGCTTGATAAGTGCTAAATCCAGTATTTGAAACAGTAATAACGCTTTGATTTTCATCAGTTGTACTTGATTTACCAACGATGTTAATTTTTTCAAAATGTACATTATCAGCATTTACTTTAATTTTTCCTTCAATCGTAGCATAATTTTTGTTTCCTTTTTCTTCTACACCCATAATAGTAATTCCGCTTTTTTGAATATCTAATTCATTACTTAAAGTAATTTTATCTTTCACAATAATAATATGATTTTCCCCCTCACTACTTACTTCTTTTATTAAGTTTTGTTCATCACTTACAGTAATAACTCCTTGTTTATAAGTAGCTTTTAAATCTGCACCATAATAAGTATCTTCACTAGGTATTGGTACGTGATCTTTTTCATATCTAGTACTTCCACCTTGAACCCAAGCTTCAATCGTATAATTTGCAAAGGAATCAGAATAAGAAGTTAGGTATTGAACATTATCAGGTGGTTCTATTATACTTTCTTCTTCTTTATCAAACCATCTTATAAAGCTGATTGGGTAAGAAGTAGTAACACGATCCCCACTATATGTTATTTTTATAAAGTTATGTTCTACGTCAGGATTATTATAATAATTCTTATATTGGTAACCTTCTTTAACTACTAATTTGTCGCCAATGCTGTTTTTATATGCTCCATCACTTTCTGGTACATATCTTTCTACTTGTTGCATGGTAATAGGACTAGCTTTTTCTCCTTTAGTATTGGTTAAATTAACTCCATTAGTAGAATTTTTAGCTTTTACTAAAGGTTTGCTATATTTTTCTCCAGTATATGTAATTTCAGAACCAGTAAAAATTCCACCATTTTCAACTACAATACCAGCTTCTGTTTTATCACCTGTAATACCAATTCCTGTTGATGTTAATTGCCCTGTTTCTGAAATTGTAATAGGTGTTTTAGCATTTAAATCAATTGTATCTATTGTTACATCACTAGTTTTTATATTAAATATTGTATCTGTTTCTTCATTAGCAGTAATAGTCTTTTTCTCAGAAGCACCAATAACTATTTTTCTATTAATATCTATGGTATTATTTACACTAAAACTATCAGCAATATCAATATGAGTTATTTTAGGATTAGCTAATGCATCTTTTAATTCTTGTTCTGTTTTTACAGGAGCTACTTCAGTTTCAAAATCAAACGTATATGTAGTTTCTGCCCCATCTGGCAACTTAACAGAATCATCTAAAGTACCAATAGTTAAAGTAAAGTTTTTGTCTAAAACAGCCATTTGGTTTAGTGTCATGTTTTGCTCGTTAACATCGCTTCCTAACACATCAACAAACAATGCTTTAGCTCCTGCTTTAACTTGTTCTTTTAAAGCTGTTCCAGTTTCATCTAAACTGATGCTTTGAATACCATCATTATATCCTTCTTTTGTAAATACTACTTTTTTACCTCCTGATGCAAGAGTAATATCTTTTACTTCTCCTCTTTGAAGGATATAAGCAATCGCACCAGGTATAGAGGTGTCACTTAATTCACTTAATTTTGTAGCTGAATCTAATACTTTAAATGTAATAGTATTTTCTGTTTTTGAAACTTCAAAAATATCTGAATAATCACTTGTTATTTCTGATTCTACACTTGCTAAATCTTTAACTACATCAGCTAAGAAAGTATCTACATCTATTGTCCAATGTGCTTTTAAAGTAATATCTTCATCTTTACCTGTTGTTTCAGTTTCAAAATCAAAATGATTACTTGCTCCTTCTTTTGTATCATACCAATAGTCAAATTCATGGTAAGAATAATTTTTATCATCAAATTGAGGTGCTAGAGAAGAAGAAATTGGATCTCCTTGATAAACAATTTTTTCAGTTTTTTCTATCTTTCCTGTTTTTTCATCAAAATATTCAAATGTGATTTTGTTTTCAGTTTGGAAATTTAAATCACTATATTTAATAGTATATTCTGTTGGTAAGAAAGCTTTTCCTTCTCCATCAAAATCAATTTCATATTTAAGTACTTTATCAGCCTTTTCATCATCTAACCTAAATAATACCATTACCCAACCTTGTGTATGTTCTTGAGAAGTTGGTTTATATGTTTTTTTATCTCCTTTTTCTGTATATAAAGTAATTGTCCAATCGTTTTGATGCTTCTTAAACCATTCTTCGTCTTGTGGAACTGATATTTTAATAGGAACAAAGTATCCATTATTTGTATCAAATCCTTTAGCAAGAGTTTGCTCTTTTATTTTTCCTTGCAAACCTGTTTTAGAAGGTTCTCTATCATCTCCACCATTGTTTTCAGTTTTTATCTTTACATCTTTTACAGTGTCAAAATCGAAACTATATCCTTCTAATTCTGTCTTTTCTGCAGAACTATCTCCTACTGAAGATTCATTACTAAAAACATCAAAATCGATATCACCTAATGAATTATCTTGGAATTCCAAATCAGAATAATCAATTGTTACTTCATATGGAGCATATTCTTCATTTTCACCATCTAAATCAACGGTAATTTTAAACCATTTTTCATCAGCTTTAAGAAGAGCACCACTTTGATCACTTGTTTTTAATGCTTTTAATATATATATAGTCTGTGATTCATCAAAGTCTTCACCAAAAATATTTTTGAACTTTTGGCTCTCTGCATCATGATCAAATAAAATAGTGATTTTTTCATGTTGATTATTATAATTTTTAGGAGCATTTTCTAATTTTAATCCTAAACCTAAATAATATAGTAAGCTACCACCACTTTCGAAAGGAGGGTTATTTTCTTTCCAATCACTATTTTCAAGTATTGGTAAAACTCCGCTTACTTTATACTTATTTGGAACTTGGTCATCTTTTTGCACTTTTACTGAATAGCCATCCGTTTCATTATACCAACCATTGTCTTCATATTGAGTTTTATTGCTATTATTTATTTCTACAACAGTAAATAATGATGCTTTTTCAAAAGTCAAACCACTATAGTCAATTACATAAAGTGTTGGTAAATATTCATGACCTTCTCCATCATAATCCACCACATAATATAGTTTACAATTATCTGCATTATCATCTGTAGAACATTTGGTAGTTGTTGGATCAAATCGATATAAAATAGTCAAACTTCCATCGGAATCAAAATCCTCTTTAGAGAATGTTTTTTTAATATCACTTCCAGGAAGCGTACCATCCTCAGTTGGTTTATTATTTAATCGATAAATTTTAGCATTATCCATAGACTTCACATTTTCTGGCTTTGTAAAGGCAAATGTGAAATAATAACCTTCTTCTTTACCAACACCAAAAGGTTCAGTAGTTAATTTTTGTTCCACTAATTTACCACTTACTTTGGTGATGTTTTCATTTTCTTGTTTTTCAAAATTTATATTAGAATTTTTATCTTTCTGATAACCCCATTCAGAGAATTCTGTTTCACTTTCACTGTTAAGGTTATCTGTAACATTTACGGTTGACTTTTCTTGAAGTTTTAAATCACTCCAATCAAACGTAAGAGTATATGGAGCATATTCTTTTCCATCGCCATCCATATCTACTACAATTTTAAATGTTTTATCAGTAGCATCTTTATCAAGATGTCTTAAAATGTATAATACATCATTACCATCAAAATTATCAGCGGTAAAAGTTCTAATTTCTTCTCCTTCATGAATAAATTGAACTGTTACTCCACTATTTTCTGTTTTATTACCAGAATCTGTTTTGATTACAAATGGTAAATAATATCCTGTTTCATCTTCATCTCCAAATGGATGATGTTCTCCAGTAAATGATTCTAAAATTGGTAATAAACCTATTACTTTAACATTTGAACCTTCCGTAACAAAACTAGTTTCAAATCCAGTTTCTTTTTTCCAACCAAAATCTGTTCCTAATTTGCTTACTGCTTCATCCACTTCATCAACACCTTGAACACTAAATTTAGATGTTTTTTCTAAAGTTAATCCACTTAAATCAATTTCATATTCAACTGGTAAATATTCGTCCCCATTACCATCTAAATCGACTTTGATTGTAATTGAATTATTCTTTTTATCATCTGACGTAGAGAATAGAATTGTTACACCAGTTGCATCAGTAATCGTACTAGTTTTCGTAGCCCCATTTCCAGGATAAGTAACAGTTGCTTTACTATATAAACCTGGATTAATGTTTTGTCCAACATTGAATAAGAAATAGTATCCTGTTTCTTCCTCATCTGGGAATACATTTTCTCCGATTTTTTGTTGAACAATAATACCTGTTAACTTATATTTATTAGTACCTTCTCCTGCTTCTAATTGATAAGTATCTGCATCACTTTTCGTATATCCCCAATGATTAGAAATATACTCAATATCTGTTTGAGGAAGATCATTTGATGTGAAATCCATCTTAGATTCTTCTTGGAATCTTAATTCACTTAAATCGATAGAGTAATCAGTTGGAGCATATTCATCTCCTTCTGCTACTTGACCATCAAGATCCACTGTTATAACAATTTGTTTATTACTATCTTCCCAATCTTGTTTATTGAATGAGAATAAAACAAACATACCTGGAGTTCCACTTGTTACGTCAAAATCATTCCAACTAGCTGATGTAGTTTCTCCTTTTAAATTCTTCACGGTAATTGTTGTATTTTCATCTGCTCCTGGTACTTTTACAATTACTGCTAAGAAATATTCTGCTTTGGCATATTTCTTTTTATCTGCCTCATTAAAATGTATATCATCTACAGATTTTTTTAACAATAAACCTTTTACTTTATTGCCAGTTATAGTAATTTTATCATCATTTTTTCCATAAAAAGTTTCTGTGTCAAAATTCAAATGTGTTTTTAAACCAGTTTTATAAGCAGAGTTGTCATCACTATCGATATCCATCGAAATTTCTGACTCTGATTTTTCTAAAACACGATGCTTCATATCAATCCATTTTACATTCACTTTTTCTGGTAATGCCTTATTACCTAGTACATTAGTGCCTGCTTGCCAACCAGTAGGTTGATAATTTTCATCACGTTGTCTTACGATTTGATAAATAACTGCTTGTGATAAATCAGTTGGATTCTCTATATTTAAACTAGAAGA
>CANRPT010000027.1 GCA_947632565.1 uncultured Bacilli bacterium
ATTGTCAATGATTTGCTTATAAATAAATTCTAAAACTTATTGCACAACAATTGTGCACTTCATTTTTTAAATTACATAAATTATATTTTCAACAAATAAAGAATTTATTGAGCTTTTAAAAAAAACAATGAAATGATATAATTTTATTAAGATATTTTATCTATCATACGTCTTAGTCTTAAGGAGGTTTAGAATGCAAATCATTATAAATTCAAAATTAAGAGAATTAAAAAAAAGATTAGTAAAAACTAATATTAAGTACCAAGAATTTATGTTAAGTAAGGAAATATTAAAATTTGATACTAATACCCAAATTGATATTATTTCTTCATTACAAAATATCAACCTTAATAAAGAACAGTTTCATTTTCTCATAATGGTATATAATGAAAATAAAGACTTATTTTATAAACTAACGACATTAATTAGAGAGAATATAGAATTTGGTAAAAATGAAATAGAGCTATATTTTAAAAATAAAGATATATATGATTTATTAGTGAATATTAAAATAAACAATACAAATATTAATAGTTTAGATCAATCTTTTATTGATATGTGGGGAATTGATTTTATCAAAGATAATTATGATATTATCAATAATTTTAATTATGATGAGATGAAAGAAAATATAAATATTATCAAAAATCATTCATCTGTTTTAAGGGATGCGTTACCATTGTTGAATAATCCAGCAAATAAAAAGTATTTCAATCAAGTTTTATTATTATCTAATAAAGAAAATGTTCAAGATATTGTTCATAATTTAATTCTATTGGAAGATGATTTTTTAAAGAAAATTTATTTAGATAATTATAATGATTATGAATTTAAAGATTTTTTAAATTTAATTATAAATAAATATAATGGGAAAATGCCATTAGGATATTGTAATGATTTTGTGAAAGAATTAACAAAAGCAACAGGAATAAAAGATTTACTAGCTAAAAAAATTTATTATGGCTACTTATCACAGTATAAACAAAATGATGATATCATTCAAGATGGATCTTCCTCAATTATATTTAATACTGATGTTTCTTCTGTACATAATGCATATTCTATTGTAAAACAAGCATATAATAAAGAATATCCAGTTCCTAAAATGGTAGAATATCTTTATCAATTTTATGATGATTTATCCTGTGGCCGAAAGACTAGTGAAGAAGCACTGAATCGTGCCTATGATAGTATTTATAATAATATAACCAATTTTGATTTTAATGAAGTAATTAAATGGGTCAAAGAATTTAAAAGTTGGGAATTATCTCAAGATATTATAAATCCCAAAAAGAAAAATATTGATTATTATGAAACATATACTTATGTTGATGAAAGTGGTAAACAAGTAACGAAACAAATTCCAGTTATCAAATTAGATGATCCAGATTTTATGGCAATTGTTCATAATGTTTCCATTAAAAACGAATCTACTTCTCCAGCTAATTATAAATTAACTGAAAAATTAGTTAATCATCCTGAATTATGGGAAACCACTAGAGGAGGAAATCCTAATATTTCGATGTCATATTTATTTAAACAGTTTGGAATTTTTGGAGGTAATAATGGCGTTTTATTGGGTTTTTCGGAGATAAAACCTGAGAAATTGCTTGCTACAATATCTTCTGATGGAGCAACTTCTATGAATCGCCCTGGTAAAGATAATACTATAAGATTTTGTCCTCATGAAGGTTTAAAAGAGATAAATGGAAAGTATGGTTGGAATGGTTGGGGGTATAATGAAATATTAACCAAGCGATATTATAATGATGAAGTTACTAAACCAGATTATATTATGATAGTTAGCGGTGTTGCTAAAACTTTTTCGATTGAGATTGCTAAAAAGTGGGCATCTTATTTTGAAATACCTATAGTGGAAATTGATGGAAAAAAATTAAAACAATATCATATGGCAAGATATCAAGTTATGCTTGATAAGATAAAAAATAATCATTATATTGAAAATTATCATACTATTGATCAATTGTATGAAGAAATTGCATTAATAGAAAGTTATTGTGATATAGGAGAAGAATTTACAACGCCGACTTTATATGAGACATTTTATACGATTACAAAAAGTTTAGATATCAATATTTTTCAGAATGCTCAATATATTAATGAACTTTTAGATTGGTTAGAACAAACGCAAAAATGGTTTGAAATAGGATATAATACAAGGATAAATTTAAATACCCATCAATATTGTGATACTAGAATTTCAGAAGAAGTACTAAAATCAATGTATGAATATATTATGTCTGTAAAAAATCAATGTAACCAAGTCATAAATGGTAATAAAATGCAAATGCCAGATGGAAAAAGTAGATAAAATGCTATATAACATCTGAGATAAATTATTTGATGAACGATTCCCTTTTTCTATTCAAAAGTCGTAATTTTGGGATTAGAAAGGTATATATAATGAAAGTATAAGGTGTTACTATGAACGAAACACAAAAACAAATAATTATTCAATTAGTCTATACATATGCACAAAAGGCAAATATTGATAATCCAGATGAAATCATTCATACTATTCATAGATTGTGTTCTATGGATATCAATGATTCTATTGATGCCATTTTAGTTTCATTAGATGAATTATTAAGCAGAGGGCTGATTGTTCAGGAGGACATTTTTTCCAATGTTGATTCTATTATTAGTTTAAATCCTAAAAAGTATACATCAGTAAATGATTTAATCAAAAGACTAAATTGGATTAAAGAAATGAATTTAGAACATCCTAGTATGCCATTGACTGAAAATCATCAGTTAATTATTGAAGCATTTGATAAATTTAATGAATTATTAGGTGAAAATTTTGACTGTTATTATACTGGTGGTCTTATGGGTTATCTAGCAACGGGTCATCAATTGGAAAGATATCATAGTGATTTAGATTTATTTATCAATGAAAAGCAATTAATTGCTTTAAAACAATTAGTTGATGCTAATCCAGATTTTGATTTTATTAGTAATATGGCTCAAAAAGAAGTAAATGGTCATGAGTATCACATTGTATATCAAGGTACTCCTATCAGTATTGGTTTATTTTTGTTTGAAAGACAACCTGATAATAGTATCACTACGAAAGAATATTATTTTGAAAATCACAATGTAAATGGAAAATTATTTGTTGATGAACATCATTTTTCTAAAGAATATACAGAAATGTCATTTGCTAATCAAGTAAGAGAGCATAATGGATTACCATATAAAATGATGAGTCTAGAAAGTATTTACAATTCAAAGAAAAACTCTAGACCAAAAGATAGATACGATGCTCAAATAATCAAAGATAATGTAGATATGTTGATTGATTATAAGCTAGATATAGAACGAAAAAACAATTTTGATATAACTTGTAAATCTACAACACAATCGGTAATACAAACTATAGAGCAACTAATGCAAGAACAACAAAGTATTTCTCACCAGGAAATATCTACGAATAAAAAATAAAAAAATTTTCATAAAATAAACGTCTCACTTTTTTAAGACGTTTATTTTATAGTAAGCTACTCTTTTTTTTAGTATCAAAAGTTGGGTTAACTTTATAAAATCTATTCTTTATTTTCTTTTTGAATTTGAATCATAATTTCTAAATTTTTCTGTAATCTTTCATTTTCTGGTTCCATAGAAAGGGCGATTTGAGTATTTTTTATTGCTTCTTCTAACTTTCCTAAATGAAAAGAGGAAATTGCCAATAAATCATAAACAGTATTATTCCAACTAAATACTTCATTAATATAAGTTTTTTGATGAGTTTCAATGGTTAATGCTTGATGACATAATTTTTCTACCTCTTGCCAATTTTTAAGTTCATATTCTAATAATGCTTTTTCTAAATAAGGATCTCGTAAATAGGGAGCTTCTTTTATGGCTTTGTCTAACCACATTCTAGCTTCCTCATACCGTTTTAGATTTTGATAACATCTAGCAATAAATCTCATGGAAGCACATCTTTCATCTTTCCAAGTAGCAGTAGGAAGATTCAAATGACGAATCAAAGTATCAATTGCTTCATTCCACTTTCCATAATACATGTATTCACGACCAAGATAATGCATATTTCGATCATTATTTGGTTCTTCTTTGACAGATAGTTCTAGTAGAGGAAGATAACTACTTCTAGACTTTGTAGGATCAGGATAATGTTTTAAAACAATATCATCTACATTCACCTTAATTTCCTGCTTTGATCCGATATAGCATAATACTTCATGGACTGGATGGGTCCAAGTATAATCAAATCTAGAATGAATTTTATCTGTATAAAAACTAACTACAGGTTCTCCTTTTTCATTTAATCTCCAATGATAAGTATAACCAACTCTAGTTAAATTTTGATTCCAAACTTTTTCTAATTTTTCTCGCCATCCTTCTTCTAATACTTCATCAAGATCTGTACAAACACAGATATCGGTATCTTCTGGTACCATATCTAAAGATAGATTTCTAGCAACATCGAATCTCCAAGGATGAATTATCTTTTTTTTGACATGAACTCCTAGTTTCTTTAATTCTTTCCTGGTGTGATCTGTCGAACCTGTATCTAAAACATAAATTTCATCAGCTTCCTTCATGGATTGAACCCAACGAGAAACAAACTTTTCTTCATTTTTACTAATAGCATAAACACATACTTTGTATTTACTCATGACATCACCTCCTTATACTTTATGCAAAAGAAAAGTAATATAGTTTCTTTTCTATATTACTTTTTGGGAGATTTTATGATTTTTATTTCGTCAAGGAGTAATCATTAACTTGACTCATTATACTATATGTAAAATCTCCATTTATACTTATAATGTTAACCTATTTTAAAATAGATTTATTCTTCATCAGAATCAAGTCTTCTGACAGTTAAAGAAGCAGTAACACTATTATTATTACTTGTTAATGTAACATTACCGGTTGTTTCTGTTGAGGTTAATGCCATATCCACTAAATCTTCAGCATTTAATGCAGCAATTGTGCTACCAGTATATACACTGGTAGAACCAGTAGTTAAAGTTAAACTTTCTACTGTTGAAGGAATGTTATTTTCTCCGGCTCTTACTGCTATAACGATAGGTGTACTGGCTTGATCTGTAGATAAAATAGCATAATAATCAATTGCATAATTACCAGAATCTGAAACTGTAATACCGTTAGATCCATAAGTAGAAGTAATATTAGGTAGGGTTGCTCCTAATTCTATAACGGTTGGATTTTGGTTGGCTGTTGCTAAATCGATTGTTTGAGTAGAAGTATTATATAGTCCACCATAAGCAGCTAATCCAGCAGGAGTAGCCCCGGTTGGACCAGTAGGCCCAGTAGGTCCTGTAGGTCCAGTAGGCCCAGTAGGTCCTTCAATTCCCGTAGGACCAGTAGGTCCTGTTGCTCCAGTAGGTCCAGTAGGTCCTTCGATTCCAGTAGGTCCTGTAGGCCCAGTTGCACCAGTAAGTCCAATAGGCCCAATAGGTCCTTCTAATCCGGTTGGCCCAGTAGGCCCAGTAGGTCCTGTTGCACCAGGGATACCTCCCCCACTAGGTCCAGTAGGTCCAGTAGGTCCAGTAGGACCAGGACTCCCAGCAGGTCCGACTAAGTAACATCCACTCATCATATTTTGAAAACGATTGCTAGAACCATTATTTTCTCCACACATCTTTGTTCCTCCTTTCTATCTTAATATATGTTTTTTCTTCTTAAATTGTAATGATAAAAACATAGAGGAAACCAATTTAACCAAGATACTGTATTAAAATAGAAACCACTGGATTTACAAAATAAGATTGAGAAAGAGTATCTTCTAATTTTGGAGATTCCAAATAGATGGTTTTTTTACTAAAACATACTAATTCAAAGGTATCATCAGGACTCCCAACAATAAACATTCCCTGTCCATTGATGGTAATAGCAGGGGAGAAATAATCCCAAACACTTCCACCAGCATAAACGGTTTGTTCTCCTACTTTTCGAAATCCAATCGAAACAAAATCTAAGTTCTTTAAAAAAGTAGGACTATCTAATGCTTCTGCACTAACAATAAAATCAATACGATAAACTCCTTCTTTGCCACAACGAATGGTGTTATTTTCTAGAGTAAAAAGAGAAGTATTATCCATAGCTTCCACTGAGATAGGAATACGTTCATTGGGATGAACCGCAAAGCCACCTTCAGGGAATCCACTATTATAAGTTACAAAATATCCAGTAGCGATTTCTTCTGGACCAGCCATTCCTGTAGGACCAGTTGCTCCACGAAGACCAGTAGGACCAATGGGACCAGTAGGACCCGTAGGACCAGTTTCTCCATCTAAACCTGGAGTACCTGGTAATCCTTGTGGACCACGAATCATTCCAACATTATTCCAAGTTTGATTTTCATTTGACCAAACATATAAATCGTCTCCAACCAGATAAGAATCTCCAATAGAACCTGTTGGATGTTCCCGTGTTAAATCACTATAAGAATCATAAGAACCTAAAATGGTAACACTAGTTCCAGAAGGCCCAGTAGGACCAGTAGGTCCCATTTCACCGGGTAATCCCATTTCACCAGGTACACCAGTTGCCCCTTGCGGTCCTGTTGGACCGATTTCACCAGTTGGTCCTGTTGGTCCTTGAGGACCAGTTGCACCATGATTACCAGCAATTCCTGGTACCCCAGGAGGACCCATTTCTCCAGTAGGCCCAGTAGGACCAGTTTCTCCAGTAGGACCCATTGGTCCTATTTCTCCTGGTAAACCAATAGGGCCGATTTCCCCTTGTGGCCCTGCTTCCCCTGTAGGACCCATTTCGCCAGTAGGACCAGTAGATCCTGTTGCACCAGTAGGTCCCATAGGAATTTGAAATTCTAAAATAACATTTTCCTCTGTTCCAATATTTGCTACACTTGCTCCTTCATCAAAACTTACTGCAGAAGCTCCCCCAATTTGAATCGATGCAGGACCAGCTGGACCAGTTGGCCCCGTAGGACCTAAAAGGTAACATCCATTAGCGTGATCCAAAAAACATTTCTTTCTATCAGACTTTTCCTCAAACATATTACTTCATCCTTTCTATCATAATATATGAGAAATATCCTAAAAGGAAATGAAAAAAGAAAAGATTTTCAAAATCACGATAATCCATTTCTCTCATAGGATGTAATAGGTGATAAACATGAATAATTCAATTACCCATATTGTTCAAAAAGGGGAAACTCTCTATAGTATTAGTGAAAAACATCAAATATCAATATCTCAACTGATGGAATTAAATGATTTAAAAAACACAATAATTTATCCAGGACAAGTGTTACTGATTAGCAAAGGAAAAGATCCAGAATCAAAAGAAAGTCAAAATTATCAAGATTTTTTAAAAGAAAATCAAGGTTTTGGTTCTTTAAAAATTCAAACGTTAATAGGAAATAGTTATTTGCCAATTTCTGGTGTAGAAATAGAAGTATATAAAATATTTGAAAAAGAAAAGAAGATATTTTTTAAAGGAAAGACAGAAGAAAGCGGACTATTAGATGGAATTTATCTTCCTACTCAAAAAAGAAGTGAAGATTACTTAAATGGTGCAACAATTTATCAAATTCAGGCAACTCATCCTAACTATGAAACAGTTATTTCTTATAAAGTTTATATTTATGATGAAATAAAATCCATTCAAAAAATTGAAATGTTTCCAAGGGAAGTGTAGAAATGAAAGAAAGACAAATTGGTAGACCTAAGATTCCTACATCTCTTATAGTCCATTTAGGTTCTCCAGAAGAAAAAAGTGAAGATTTAACAGTATCTTTCATTGATTATATTAAAAATGTTGCTAGTAGTGAATTATATCCCTCTTGGCCTGAAGCTGCGTTAAGAAGTAATATTTTAGCTCAAATTTCTTTTACTTTAAATCGAATTTATAATGAATACTATCCTAGTCAAGGTTATTCTTTTGATATTACATCATTACCCAAATATGATCAAAATTTTCAAAAAGGAAGAGATATTTTTGAAAATATTGGACAAATTGTAGATGAAATATTTAATAATTACATTGTAAAAGGAAATCATATTGAACCATATTTTGCTAGTTATTGTGATGGGAAAAATACATTATGTGAAGGATTATCTCAATGGGGAACAGTAAGCTTAGCAAAGCTAGGAAAAACTCCAACAGAGATCTTAAAATATTATTATGGAAATGATATCTCTATTATTCGAAATGCAGAGGTAGCCGAACCAATCTTATCTTACCCAGGGATTCCTTTACAGTTAGGAGATGTATCGGAACACGTTAGAATTATAAAAAGACAGCTAAATCGAATAGCAGTAAATTATCCCGCTTTACCAACTTTTGAAACGATTCATGAATTTTTTGATGTTTTATTAGAAGATGCAGTAAAAAAATTTCAAGATATTTTTGATTTAGAAGTAACTGGAATAATTGATAAGGCAACTTGGTATAAGATGAAATACTTATATAGTGCTGTTAAAAAATTATCGGATATTTATGCAGAAGGAGTTTCTCAAGAAGAGATTGAAATGAAATTCGGTTTAGAATTAAAGAAAAATGATCAAGGAACACATGTACAAGGGCTACATTATTTTCTAAGTGTAATCGCGTATTTTGATGAGGATATTCCCTTTTTAGATGTGGATTCTATTTATAATGAACAAACCGAAAAAATGATACGAGCTTTTCAAAAAAAATATCATTTGGAAGAAACGGGAATTGTAGATGTTACTACTTGGAATAAGATTAAAGAGGCTTATTTTGAATTACTTTCTCATTTACCAAAAGATGTATTATCTCATAAAGATGAAATTTATCCGGGGATTTCTTTATCACTAGGAATGAAAGGAGACGAAGTAAGAACCTTACAAGGATTTTTAAAGCAGATTGCCAAGAAAAATTCTACTTTTCCGATTGTAGAAGTAACAGGATGTTATGATACTAAAACAGAAAATGCAGTAAAGCAAATCCAAAAAGAAAACAATTTAGAAGAAACGGGGAGAGTAGGACCAATCGAATGGAAATATATGATAGAAAAATGGAAACAATAAAAAGATACAAAAGGTATCTTTTACTTTGGAATTTTTAATTCTTGTCCAGTAAATAGTAAATTATTTATTAAGTGATTGATTTTTTTTATAGCACTAACAGTAGTACCAAATTTTTGAGAAATGGAATATAAACTATCTTCTTTTTTGACAGTATAAAGAATTATTTCTAACTTGTCTCGCTTTAAAGTAGGAATCTTTAATTCTTGACCAATTGTTAAAGAGGGAGAAGATAATTGATTGAAATCTAGTAATTGTTTTGGAGTAATATTATAGTTAGAGGCAATCTGGTAAATAGTATCCTTTGGTTTTACGATGTAAGTAATGAAATTATTGCTAGTTTGAGGAACTTTAATTTTTTGACCAATTGACAATAAATTATTTTTGAGATTATTGATATAAATTAAATTAGCTACTGTCGTATTAAATTTCTTTGCAATAGAATATAAATTTTCATTTTCTTTGACAGTGTAAGTATCATAGATGGGCTGTTTATTTTCTATATCTTGTTGTGTTTCAGGACAAATATCACTACCAATATGTTCTAATTTTTCTTCTTCTTTTGATATGATAAGTACTTGTCCTATTGTTAAAAGAGTATTCGTTAAATGATTTAAACGAATTAAATTTCCAATGCTAGTGTTAAATTTTTTTGCTATCTGATAAAGACTATCTCCCTTTTGAACGATATAGGTAATTTCTTTTGAATTAATATTAGATGAATTCATTTTTTCCTCCTATTCTAATATAGTTTATGTTAGAAAATGATTCCTATCCTAAATTTTTGGTAATATATTTAGAATGTAAAAATATATCAAATAAAAAAATGTTATTTATTTCAAAATCCTTATAAAATAAAGGAAAATCTTAAAATACGGGGGGGGGGGGGGTGAAAGTTAAAAAACAAATCAAAAAAATGTCGACTTTTGTCAAATAATATGCTATGATGTTAATGAAAAGTGGTATGACTGATATAGTATTTCTATTGATCAAGATTCAAAATCATAAATAGTTAGCGCTACTTTGAAAGGTTCGATGAAATTCGAATAAAGAATAAAAAGAAAGGAGAAAAAACATGGAAAATAAAAAATCAAAAAAGACTTTGATTTTTGCTATTCTAGGTATTGTAGCAATTATCATTTTAATTCTTTTCTTATTAAAAGGTTGTACGAAAGAAAAAGAATATACAGTCATCTTTGATGCGAATGGTGGAAGCTATGTAGGAAATGTTACAGTAAAAGAAAATGAAACTGTAAAACAGCCACTTAATCCAACCAGAGAAGGATATCAATTTGTAGGTTGGTATTTAGGAGAAGAATTATTTGATTTTGATACCAAGATCACCAAAGATATTACTTTAAAAGCACATTGGGAAGCTAATGGTATTACGTTAAACTTTACTACTTTGAGTTTAAAAGTAGGAGATACGAAACAATTAGAAATTACATCATTCCCAACAGATGTAAAGATAGAAGATTTCTTATTTGAATCTAGTGATGAAAGTATTTTAACAGTAGATGAAAAAGGAAATCTAAAAGCATTAAAAGCAGGAACAGTAACAGTAACGGTAAAATCAAAAGATGGAAAGTATACGAAAACTTGTATCGTAACCGTAACAGAAGAAGAGATAGAAGTAGAAAGTGTAACGATTAGTGGTTCTAGTTCTGTAACCGTAGGAAGTAGTATTAAACTATCTGTTACGTTGAAACCTGAAAATGCAACTACTAAAAAGTTAACATGGAAGAGTAGTAATCCTTCTATTGCAACAGTAGATGAGAATGGAAATGTAAAAGGTTTAAAAACAGGGAAGGTAACCATTACCGTAACAACAGAAAATGGAAAGACAGCAACAAAAGATATTACGGTAAAGGCAAAATCAACCAGTAATCCCAAACCTTCTAATAGTCCAACACCAACAACTATAGATCCAACCGGAGTAACAATTGGAGGATTAACAGAAGTTTATGTAGGTAAAAGTATTCAGTTATGGGCTACTGTTTCACCAGATAATGCAACCAATAAAAGTGTAACATGGAGTAGTAATAATTCAGGAATAGCAACCGTAGATGAAAATGGTAATGTTACAGGTGTTAGTGCAGGAACAGTAACCATTACAGTAACAACCGCAAATGGAAAGACAGCAACATATGAAGTAACAGTAAAAGATCAATATATCGTTTATCTAACACAAAGAAAACTTGCTGTAACAGAAGGAGCAATCCAATATGACTATAAAGTAGAAAAAAATGGAATTGAGTTAAATGATTATTTAGGATTTACCTATAATAATACACCAGTTTCTAGAGGACAAGGATCTATTTCTTCTACAGCAGTAGTAAATGGTGGAAATACAGCTAGTTTAAAATTAGCAAGTGGTGAAGTCGTAACAGCAAGTGTCGTAATAAATTAAAAGAAAGGAAGTTAGGAATATGAGAAAGTATGTGAGATTATTTACACTTGCTTTATTTACTTTCTTACTATCATCCATGTCAGTTTCTGCAAGAGAAATGACAATTGAGGAATTAGGAGAAGAAGCAAGTAAAATACAATCAGATGCAGGATATGTTTATATTCTAGGAGAATATGCATTTACATCCAATTATACGATTCATCAAGAAGATATCATTATCGCATCTTCTAGTTTAAATATAGAGAATCCAACTGATTTATCACAAGCAGTTATTTATCAAATCGTAAGACAACGTGATGATAATTATCAACCTACTGGTTGGCAAGCAGGCACTAATGTACTAGGTAACAAAAAATTACCAGAAAAAGTGAATGTAAAATGGATTGATATGCATCGTGTTTTAGAAAAATCAGAAGCAACTATTAATTTAGATATTAATAACAATAGTTTTCAGGAATATACAAAAATTTTAAATGAAAAATTGCATTTTGATTTTACCAAAGCTTATGGTGATGGAAAATTAACTTATAAAGATGGAAAAGTAACAGGAATTTTATTAAAAAATACCGAAATAACACTTAGCAAAGACGATCAAGTTAAATTTGGGAATCCTATATATTTCTTTGCTTATGTATTAGAAGTACCAAATGCTACTAGTGCAACGAAAATAACTACATCTGGTTTAGGACGTGATGGAGAATTAAAATGGGAAAAATTTGATGTAACTGAAAATACAGAGGAAAAGAAACCAGGAATTGTGGTATTAGTTCCAGTAGATCCTGAAAAATGGGAAGAAGATCCTTATTTAACTATCACTGTAGACTTAGATGGAGATAAGGAAGAACAAGATGAATATGGGAAAACGGAATACAAATTAGATTTAACTGAGTTAAAATTTCAACAAGAATCTAAAATGGATTTCACAACAGAGAATCTTCCAGATGCAGATGTTAAAAGTATTTTAGATAAATATGGATATAGTAGAAGTACATCAGATACTTATCAATTAGAAAGTGGAGATAGTGCTAATAAATATCAATTAACTGGTGTTATTGTTGAACAAAAAATCAAGGAGAGTGCTTTCCCAGATGATGAAAGAACAGATTTTTATTTCTTACTAAGTGTTGGACAAAAAATTGATCCAAGTTTATATAGAAAAGCAACTGTTACTTTCCCTGGAGATAAGAGTACAAAAACTAGTACAATTACTGATGAAACAGGTGTAACGATTTTATTCTCTATTTCAAATACTAATAAAAATAAACCAATGAAAATCACTGTTGATTTAGATGGTGATGGTAACGAGTACTATCCAGTTGATTATGAAATTGATTTAAGCGGATTAACTTTAGAAAAATCATCTAAATTTAGTGTTTTAGATGTTTCAAATGGTGGATTAGTGAAAAATCCATTAGAGGATGCTTATGGATGGAAACAACCTGATCATTATAATGTTAGTTTTGAAACCAATGGAACAACCGTAAAGGTAAAAGGATTATTACCAATATTAGATTCATTTACTGGTGAAAAACATCCATTTGGGAAAGATGAAGAAACAGGATATTATTTACCATTTGTAATTAAAACTTTAGATAAAACAACAAACGGAAATGGTGCAGTAACAGTTCAATTTATTCATGAAGGAGAAGATTCTAAAACTTTAACTGCTGATAATTTTGATAGTAATGATGTATTATACATTTTAAGACATCTTGATAAAGATGCTACTGATAAAACATTTAAAATTGTAGTAGATATGGATGGAGATGGAACTGATTATGCTCCATACGAAATTACATTTGATTGGAATGAATTAAAACTTCAAGAAAGGACAGTTCCAAACGTAAAATTAGATAATGCAAGTGAAACTGATGAAAAACAACTTACAGGATGGGGTTATGATTCTTCCTATAATGAAAATCTTGCCTTGAATCCAGTCGATGGTTCTAATAATTCTGTTCAATTAACAGGAACAATGAAAGAACAAGTTGTAAAATCAGAAGCTTTTGGCAAAGGAAATGAAAATGGATACTACTTTGATTTTACCTTTGAAATTCCTGCTGGAGTTGATAAAAATCAAGTAAAGATTTCTCGTTTAAATGGTTCTGAACTAAGTAGTGATGCAAAGAAAGACTTTGACAAGAGTGAATGGACTGAAGATGGAAAATTAACAATCTTATTTAGATTCCCGGAAGATCCTGAATGTGATAGTGATGGGGAAAATTGTAAATTATACTATAAAGTAGATTATGATGGAGAAGGAAATGAATATTTACCTACATTATATACAATTGATTATAGTGAAGTTACATTTAAAAAGAGTTCTTTAGTAACACTTGAACCTGTATCAAAGGAAAATGTTACTGGAGAAGGATGGAAAGGTTTTACAGAAGACGATAATTATAAGGTACAATTTGATGAAGAATCTTCTACCTTTAAAGTTACTGGATTAATCACAATATTTAATGATGAGAGTTGGAGCGAAGGAGATAATCCATTTGGTGATGCTTATGATCATTATTTAGCTTTCAAATTAAGTAAAGCGGAAGTGGATGGCAGTGATCCTAGTACTATTGTAAAATTTTTAACAGAAGGTGATGGACATGGTGAAACAAATACAATTGGTAAAAATGATTTTAATGACAATAAATCTATTTATGTTTTAAAATATTTAAATCCAAAAAAAGATTATGATAATAAGAAATTTACTATAACCATTGATTTTGATGATGGTGGGGAAGAATACGCACCTTATACTATTACGATTGATTGGAGTGAATTAGATTTCCAATATGAAAGTGGTATAGCATCTACAGTTGTAGTTGATCCAACTGCTACTGATAATAGAATAAGTCGTGGTTATATTTCTGAAAAAAATAAACATGATATTGAAGGCTATGGCTATGATTTTGATAATATTGGAAATATACAAATAGAAGATGAAGGTAATAGCGGTTATAAATTAACTGGAACAGTAAAAGAACAAAATGTTGAAAGTGCTGGATTTAAAGAACCTGCTGGCTATTATGTACCAATAAAAATATATGGACCAACTATTCCTGATGCTTATGGAGATCATTTCTTATCTCAAGCTGATGGACGCAAGAAATGGACTATTTACTTAAAAAATGAAGATGGAACATATAGAAATGAAATAACTCCATCAGCAGACGACTATGAAAACGGTTATATTGTAGTATTATTTAAATTGAAAGCTAATGAAAATAATAAAATAACTTATAAAATTGATTGGGATGGTTCAGCAAGTAATGTTTTCCTAGCAAAAGAAATAACAATTAGCTATGAGGGTTTAGACTATCAAGCCCTAAATAAAATAACTTATAACTATAAAGATGCTGAAGGAAAAGACCAAAGTGTATTAACTGAAGTTTATCAAGGTGAAGAGGCTACTTTAAAAAATATAACAGAAATAAATTCTGATTACCGTACATTTGAAGGTTGGTATAAATCTGATAAATCTAAAGTAGTGGGAGAAACTTTAACAATTGATGAAGATAAAGATGAAATCTTAACTGCTCATTGGATTTTAGATGCTGATGCATTTATCGAAGCAGTTATGGAAGATTTAAATGAAAATTATGGTAAAACTGAAGATTCAGAAAAGTTTAATTTAACTATGGATGATGCTACTAATACGATAACTATTGATGTACAAGATTCTAGAGTATTATTAAGTGAAATGAATGAAACAAATATTCCTGGTGCAATTGCTTATATTCTTCAAAAAGGAGAAGTAACAGGAATTACTTTAAGCACAGGAGATAAAGAAGTTGAATTTACAAAAGATGGTGCTAATAATGAAGTCGTTTCAAAAGTTTCTTTAGATCCTGAAGGTAGTGCTTTAAAGGATAAAATTAAACAAGGAGCTCAAGCATTATTTCAAGAAGTTTTATCAGATGATGAAGCAACTTATACATTAAGCAAAATGGCTTTAAATAGTAAAGAATTTACACTAGAAATTAGTTCAAATGATGAAACTGTAACTTTTGTAGATGATAGTAAAAAAGATTACACATTTAAATTTGACAGTGAATCTTATACTGTTAACGATGAAGGTGAATTAAAGACAGCTCTTGCAAACGAAAAAATAACTCATATTTATTTAGGTAGTGATTTCGATGTACAAGAACAACATGAAATAAAAAGACCAGTAGTAATTAATGGTGAAAAATACCATGTGGATGGTCATTATAAAATTTCTGTAAGCAATGCAAAGAAAGAAGAAGTAGAATCAATATTTAAGGTATCTTCTACTGGAGTAACTATTGATAGTATAGAGTTGTCAAATGTTAAAACGGCAATTATTGTTGATGGCGAAGGTGCTGAATTAACTACAACAGGATTAACACTAACAGAAATTGAAGAAGCAGGAATTGAAGCTGTCAAAGGAAAAGTAAATGCTAATGAAGTATCTTTCAGTGGTGAAACTCATGATATTCCAACTGCGAAAGTAAAAGAAGACAATAAAAGAAATGCAAGAGTTGATATCCAAAATGCAACTGAAAATAATCCTCAATTTATTAATGTGGTGTTAAATCATAACCCTGAAACATTAAAAGATGATACCTATGTTTGGACTAAAGATACTTACTATTATTTGACTAAAGAACACATAAAGAATTATGTTTTAGTTGGATTTATGGGAAGTTTCGAGAAAATGTGGGTTAGAAGATTATACGAACAAGGGCAAACAATCGAAGATTTTAGTAAATATTTTGGAACTGAGTCTGCAGTAGTTGGTGAAAAGACCTTATACTTTGTAGGATATGGTTCTGTTAATAGAGGATCTAGCCTTAAGGAAGGTGCTTATTATAAAGACCTTATACTTAATTTAACCGAAAAACAAGCTGTTTCAGGAGAATGGTATTATGCAAACTTTGCTGAAAGAGACGAAAATAAAAATGTATCCTTAGATGAGAGTGTAGAAGAGCTAGAAGGTTATAGCTCAGAAACAAAATACTATACATATAAATTTAAAGATAAACCAGATGGTTTGACTATTGGTGATTTAAAAGCCATTGATGCTGAGTTTGCTAAAATGTGGCAAAAATTAATGGAAACGGCTCAATCAAAAGGTAAAGTAATAAAATATACTAAAGATGATGATGAGGTAGTTGTAGAAGATAGTACAATAATAGATGCAGAACTAAAATTAAAATTTGGAGATCCAATTATTCAACCATTACCATAAAGCAATAGTTTGTAAAGGTGTGATATTTATACCACACCTTTATCTAACTAATGAGGAGGAAAATATGAAAAAACTATTATTTATGTTTTTTCTTCTAATGTTTTTATGTTTTCCTATTGAATCAAATGCTGTTGCAACAAACTCTTCTTATAGTATCAAAGTGAATTTCTTTTTCAAAAATGATTGTAAAGATTGTGAAAAAGAGAAAGAATGGCTAGAAGAATATAAAAAAGAGAGTTTTATAGATATTGAATATATCAATATAGATGATAATAATGAACTTTATGATAAAATAAAAAAATCATTAACAATCAAAAACAATAAAACACCTCTAGTTATAATTGGCTCAAATTATTTTGTTGGATTTGATAAAAATACAAAAGAAGAATTAACGAATGCAATTAAATCCTATGAAGAAGTAGATAGTTATTGCGATACAGTATCAAAAATACGAAAAAATGAAGATATTAAAGATTGTATAAATCAAAATAAAGGTATTTATAATCAACAAAAGGAAACTTCCGTATTTATAAAAGTAATTATTACTATTATTAGTATTGGTTTGATTATAAGTGCAGGTTTAATAATCAAGAAGAAAAAATATTGAGTAAATAAAGGGAACTCTTAGTTCCTTTTATTGTGCCAACAGAAAAGAAGTAGAAAAATTGTCAATAATTTAGGAAAATGTCTTAAAAAAAATTAAACATTAACGGGAAAATATTCTCGTTTTTGTATGTGATTTT
>CANRPT010000028.1 GCA_947632565.1 uncultured Bacilli bacterium
AATACCAAGCTAATGATAGCAAGAATGGATAGTAAAATTCCTGTTGTTCTTTTTTTATTACTTTGTTCATTATTATTCATGTTCTTCCTCCTCTATTCTACATTTAATATTGTACCCCCCCCCCTTCCTTTTGTCAATTTTCTTTCTTACAAAAAATAGAACAATCTTTTTATCTTGTTCTATTTTTCTTATTTAATAAGCTTTTTCTTTTGAGAATAAATCTAAATAATTTTTTATTTCAGATTGTAAATTGACATTTTTATCCTCTTTCACTAAATAATCATAACGAAATAGAGCATAACCATCATAATTTGGAATATTTCTAGAAACTAAAATTTGTTTTTGAATGATATCATCATTTTCCATCCATTCATTTTTACCACTTTTCGCATAATTATCTACTTCTCCTGCTTTATACAATGCTAAAGCTACTAATAGATTTTTTCCTTTTACATTGATTTCTTTCCACTTGTTTAAAGTTTCAATATAAGGTTTCGTTCCATGAAAAAATCCATAGTATAATTGAGGCATGATATAATCAATATAACCATCTTCTTTTAACCAAGTTTTTACATCTGCATAATGCGTATTATAATTATTCTCAATATTCCCATCTGGAGAAATTCCAAATAAAATATCAGGATTTTTCTTTTTTATTACTTGATAAATTCCACTTACTAATTCATTTACTTTACTGAGTCTAAAATCTTTAATCGAAATCGTATTTTCTACTTCTTGATAATTTTCTAAATCAATGGTATCATCTGGATAAAAATAATCATCTAATAAGATTCCGTCTACCTCATAATTTTCAACAATTTCTTCTACTCCATTCATAATTAAATCAATTACTTCTTGTTCTGCTGGATTATAATAAATTCCTTTTCCCTCTATGATTTTTACTTTATTTGTATTTAACCATCTTTTAGCAGGATTTTTATCAGATAAAAAAGAAGTATCTGTATAATTAGAAATACGATATGGATTGATCCAAGCATGTACTTTGATATTTTCTTGATGTGCTTTTTGTAAAAAATAATCTAACAAATCCAAACCAATTTCTTTTCCTTGTTCTCCTGAAATCGTATGTGAAAATGGATAAATCTTTGATTCATAAATACTATCAGAAAATGGTCTTACTTGTAAATAAATAGTATTGAACTGAAATTCTTTTACTTTTTCTATCATCTTGTCAATTTCTTGTTTAATTTCTTCTTTTTCTTTTCCTTCAAAGTACTTCATATACTCAATATAAGAAATAAAAACTCCTCTTGTTTCTTTTTCTTCTTCTTGTTTTAAAACTGTTTTTATATCTTGATTTGGATTTTTCCCTTGAAAAAACAAAAAAGCAGTAACAAGTAGTACTGCTATTCCTATCCAAATCATACCCTTTTTCATTCTCATCACCTGTTTTAATTTATGTACAAGCTATTTCCATTATGCCTCTTTTTTTGGTCGAATAATGATTGTGGAAGAATTGGTAAAATCAATTTTGGACAATGTTTTACAATAGTCTTTTAAATTGAAAGAACGATAGATTTCTATTTTATTGGGAATCAATTCCCCATATTCAATGATATCAGAAGAAATATTTTCTAAGGTCATACTAATATTATCTACCATGATTACTTCAGAAGATATCCATACTTTTTTTAATCTTTCTATTTCTTCTTCTGCTACAACAATATCTTCTAATTCTTTTTTTATTTTCTCAATTAATTCTTCTGGTTTTTCACTATCTGCTTTAAAACAAATTAATAAATAATCTCCTACTATTTCTCTTTCTAAATAGAAAGATGTCATTAAATTTTCTTTTTTTAACATTTCTCTAAACGTAGAAGCAAGACCAAATTTAATATTTAACATTAATCCTACATAAAGATTAAACAAATATCTATCTTTTACTTGATGAAGAGGAATTTTAATACCATAACCTACTTTGGTATTTACTACATTAAATTGAAATTCTTTTTTCTTTTCATTTACTTCCAATGGTTCCTCTTCTTCTAACACTTGAATTTTAAAATTCGATTTTGCTTTCTTTAGTGTTTCATTATTTTTGATGAAACTCATGGCTTCCTCTGGATTAAAATCTCCACTAATGATTAAAAACATATTACTTGGTTGATAGAATGTATAATAAGTTCGATATAAATCTTCTTTGGTAATTTTAGAAATAGATTCTACTGTTCCCGCAATATCGATACGGTGATTATCTTTTTGTAATAGGGCTTTTCTTAATTCTTCATCAAAAATCCAATCTACTTCATCATCATATTGTTTAATCTCTTCTGCAATAATTCCTTTTTCTTTTTCTACATTTTCATCTGTAAAATAAGGGCTTCCTACAAAGTCTAATAAATAATTTAAATTTTCTTGGAAAGATTGATTTCCTTCAAAATAGTATCTCGTACATTCAAAATTGGTAGAAGCATTAGAATAAGTACCAGTTTTTGCTGCAAAAGTGAAAGGATCTACACCATCTTCTTGTTCAAACATTTTATGCTCTAGAAAGTGAGCAATTCCATCTGGTACTGTAATCATTTCTTTTTCTCCATAAGGAACAAAAGTTGTTTGAATAGAACCATATTTTGTTAAATAGTGCATGGTATAATTACTTTTATTTTGATAAGGAATGAAATAAACTTCTAAACCATTTTCTAACTTGTCATAATAGACATTTTGATCTAATCCTACTAACTCAATTTTTTTCATTTTGTAACACTCCTTCTAGTAAAAAGATAGTATCCATTTTTACTTTCTTTGCTACTTCGATAATATCTTCTTTTGTTACTTTCATGATTTCTCTTTTTCTTTCTTCAATATCTCCTAGATTTAATACATCTTTTGCTAGATAAGTTTCAATAATTGCATTTTCATTATCTTCAATTTCTTTTAATAGGGAAAGATAATTTTCTTTTACTACTTCTATGTCTTTTTCTGTAAAGTTTCCTTTTATCATATCCTTCATTAATTTTTTGATTAAATGTACTGTTTTTTCAAAGTTTTCTTTCGAAATTCCTGCTTTAATAATCATTAAACTATCTAATTTATTTAAAGAAGAATATACATAATAAGCTAAAGAGTGTTTTTCACGAATAATTTGAAAAAATTTTGATTCGCTATTTCCCCCTAAAATCATATTATAAACGGTTAAAACATAGTTTCTTTCAAATTCTGTTAATTTTCCAATCTTACATCCTATGGACAATTTCGATTGATTACTTTCTTCCTGTTCTATGATCTTTTTACTACGAAGAGGAAGTTTTTCATGTTCAATTAATTGATTTACTTTTGGACGTTTAAATGTTGTAAAAGAAAAGTATTTTTGAAATAGTTTTTCTATTTCTTTTGCTTCTACATTTCCAATTACATAAATATCTACTAAACTATTTTTTAAAACTTTTTCATAATAAGAAATTAAACTTTCTTTTGTTAATTTCTCTAAATCTTCTAAATATCCAAATTCACGATATCCATAAGGCATATCTTGATCCATTTCTTCTAACATACGAATCACACTATAAGTAGTTGGATTTTCTTTTATTGCTTTCATACTACTTTCGATACTATCCGATAAGAAGCGAAAAGCTTGGTCAAATGCTTCTTTTTTTTGAAAATTAGGATGAAAAATAATATCTGCTAATAAACGAATACTTTCTTCTAACATTCCTTTTTCTGTATATTTTTCATTTAATAAGGACATACAAAAATTCATCATATTAAATCGTCCTGAACGATAAGATTTTGTATAGATGTTTACTGCATATAAATCTTGTGCTTTTAATACTAAATCTCTTTTGGTTGGATACGTATCTGTGGCATACGTTAAGAAAGATGCTAGCATATTACGAAGAGTAATTTCTTCTTTTTGAATTTCATCTCTTAAACATACACGGATATTAACGGTTTTAAATCGATTGGTTTTGATAACATGCAATTGAAAAGATGTCATGTCTATTTTTTGATAATCCATTTCCTCACCTCTTTTTTAATATAACCATTTTTTGATAAACTATTTCAAAATAGAATCTAATGCGATTTTTATCATAGCATTTAAAGAATTTTGTCTTTCTTCGCTAGATGCCTCTTCTGAATCATAAGGACTATCTACGACAGTTAACAAGCAACTTGCTTTTTTATGGCATTTTTTGGCAATAAAGAATAAACCAAATGCTTCCATTTCACTGGCTAGGGTATTTAACTCTTTTGGATAATTAGCCATATACTTTTCTTGGTCTACATAAACATTGAAAACATCACTCGTTAAAATCATTCCTTTTAAAATAGGAATTTGATTTTCTTTTGCAGATTGTTCTATTTTTTCATTTAATTCTTGACTAGCATACATAATTTTGTCTTCTGTTCCATCAAATAGTTTCGCAAATGTACTTAGGCTATAACTACTTTCTGCCAAAATAACATCGAAAAGATGAATATTTGGTTGATTGGCTCCACAGGTTCCAATTCTAATAATTTCCTCTACTCCATAAAACTGAAATAATTCATATGCATAAATTCCGATACTAGGAATTCCCATTCCGGATGCAAAAACAGTTACTTCTTTTCCTTGATAAGTTCCGGTATAAGCAAAGATATTTCGAACGGTATTGACTAAACGATAATTTTCTAAATAAGTTTCTGCAATCATTTTTGCTCTTAATGGATCTCCTGGCATGAAAACGGTTTTTGCAATTTCTCCTACTTTTGCTTCAATATGTGGTGTTGGCATATCATCCCTTCTTTCTAATTTGATTTCATTTTTATTATACCAAAAATTTGTCTTTCTACCTAATATTATTTTGAATTCATCTAGATTCTTTCTTTTGATAATAAATAAAATCATTTGTTAAAAAAAGAAAGAATATTCATACTAACATTCTTTCTTTTTCAATTGATGAATTTCTGATAGTGATAAACCTGTTGCTTTGGAAATATCTTCTGGTTTGATAGCAAGCTTTAATAAATTTCTAGCAATTTCCAACTTTCCTTGTGTAACACCTTCTTCAAAAGAATCTTTTCGAATGGAATTCTCTTCTTTTCTTCTCACTGCTTCATGATCATAATCATAAATAAATTTCTCATCCATCGCTAATCTCTCCAATTCTTCGATAACTTCTAAATCTTTGGGATTTGTAGTTATCTTTCTCATCTCTTCATAACTTTCTTTTTGAAATAAACAAAGTCTGATATCAATTTCATTATTATCATAACATAATTCTTTGAATTCTGGTAGATAAATTTCATAAATTTCAATATCTTTTATGATATCTTTTATATTTGACTCCATCAATCGATAATTTGCTTCTTTGACTTTCCGTATTTTTTCATGATGAAAGTTATTGAAAAGAATTAGTTTCGTTTCTGTAGGATAATAACTTTCTCCGGATTCCAATCTTTTTCCCGCTAAACGATAAAGATAACTATAGTTTTTGATTCTTAGATGGGAATAGTAAGAATCATTCATTTCTATAATAACGATTGTATCATCTTTCTTTAAGACTAAATCCATCCGATAATCTTTGATTTTATTCCCGGTGTTTACTTCATTATCAACAAGTTCAAAACCAGATAAATCAAGATTACACTTTTCTAGAATGATTTCATCAAACCATGGTTTGAACTTGGAATTCTTATACAGGTACTTAAAAGTAGTATCACTACAGAGTTTTAAAAATCTTAGTTGTTCTTGAACATTCATTTTTCCTCCTTCCTTTTTTTGAAGATAAATATTTTACCCTCTATAGTATTATTTAGAGAAAAAGGAAAATGTCTTAAAAAATCGTCAAAATTTTTCAAAAAACTGGAAATTTTACAGTTTTAGACAGATAGAAAAGTTGAAATAAAAAGGAAGAAAGAATATTCATACTAACATTCTTTCTTTTTCAACTGATGAATTTCTGATAGTGATAAACCTGTTGCTTTGGAAATATCTTCTGGTTTAATGGCAAGCTTTAATAAATTTCTAGCAATTTCCATATTTCTTTGTGTAGCACCTTCTTCAAAAGAATCCCTTCGAATAGAATTTTCTTCTTTTCTTCTCACTGCTTCATGATCATAATCATAAATAAATTTTTCATCCATCGCTAATCTCTCCAATTCTTCGATAATTTCTAAATCTTTAGGATTTGTAGTTATCTTTCTCATCTCTTCATAACTTTCTTTCTGAAATAAAGAAAGTCTTACCTCTATTTCACTACTATCATAACATAATTCTCGAAATTCTGGTAGATAAATTTCATAAATTTCAATATCTTTTATGACATCTTTTATATTTGGCTCCATCAATCGATAATTTGCTTCTTTGACTTTCCGTATTTTTTCATGATGAAAGTTATTAAAAAGAATCAGTTTGGTTTCTGTAGGATAATAACTTTCTCCAGATTCAAATCTTTTTCCCGCTAAACGATAAAGATAGTTATAGTTTTTGATTCTTAAATGAGGGTAATAAGAATCATTCATTTCTATAATAACAATTGTATCATCTTTCTTTAAGACTAAATCCATCCGATAATCTTTGAAATGATTCCCAGAATTATCTTCATTATCGACAAATTCAAAACCAGATAAATCAAGATTACACTTTTCTAGAATGATTTCATCAAACCATGGTTTGAACTTGGAATTCTTATACAGGTACTTAAAAGTAGTATCACTACAGAGTTTTAAAAATCTTAGTTGTTCTTGAACATTCATTTTTCCTCCTTCCTTTTTTTGAAGATAAATATTTTACCCTCTATAGTATTATTTAGAGAAAAAGGAAAATGTCTTAAAAAATCGTCAAAATTTTTCAAAAAACTGGAAATTTTACAGTTTTAGACAGATAAAAAACATTCATATGAATCCACTTCACTTTCCTATTCAATATTGATAAAAAAAGAAGAAAGAATATTCATACTAACATTCTTTCTTTTTCAATTGATGAATTTCTGGTAGTGATAAGCCAGTACACTTGGAAATTACTCCTAGTCCTATTTTTTCTTTTAACATGGATTTGGCAATTTCTACATTTCTTTGTATAGTGCCTTTTTCCAGTCCTTCTTCAAAAGAATCCCTTCGAATGGAATTCTCTTCTTTTCTTCTCACTGCTTCATGATCATAATCATAAATAAATTTTTCATCCATCGCTAATCTCTCCAATTCTTCGATAATTTCTAAATCTTTAGGATTTGTAGTTATCTTTCTCATCTCTTCATAACTTTCTTTCTGAAATAAAGAAAGTCTTACCTCTATTTCACTACTATCATAACATAATTCTCGAAATTCTGGTAGATAAATTTCATAAATTTCAATATCTTTTATGACATCTTTTATATTTGGCTCCATCAATCGATAATTTGCTTCTTTGACTTTCCGTATTTTTTCATGATGAAAGTTATTAAAAAGAATCAGTTTGGTTTCTGTAGGATAATAACTTTCTCCAGATTCAAATCTTTTTCCCGCTAAACGATAAAGATAGTTATAGTTTTTGATTCTTAAATGAGGGTAATAAGAATCATTCATTTCTATAATAACAATTGTATCATCTTTCTTTAAGACTAAATCCATCCGATAATCTTTGAAATGATTCCCAGAATTATCTTCATTATCGACAAATTCAAAACCAGATAAATCAAGATTACACTTTTCTAGAATGATTTCATCAAACCATGGTTTGAACTTGGAATTCTTATACAGGTACTTAAAAGTAGTATCACTACAGAGTTTTAAAAATCTTAGTTGTTCTTGAACATTCATTTTTCCTCCTTCCTTTTTTTGAAGATAAATATTTTACCCTCTATAGTATTATTTAGAGAAAAAGGAAAATGACTTAAAAAATCGTAAATTTTTTTAAAAAACTAAAAATTTTACAGTTTTAGACAGATAGAAATGTTGAGATAAAAAAAGAAGAAAGAATTCTTACTCTTCCTCACTTTCTAATTTTACTAAAACTTCTCTTGGCTTAGAACCATTCTGTGGACCAATAATTCCTCTTTCTTCTAGTAAATCAATAATTCTAGCTGCTCGATTATATCCCAAGCGATACTTTCTTTGTAGTAAAGAGGCACTTACTTTACCACTCGTAATCACAAACTCTACGATTTCATTATAAAGAGGATCATCATATTCTTCATCAGCATCTTTTACTTGCTCTACACTCATTTCATCTTGTTCATTACTACTTTCTAAGTTCATGAATCTTTCATCATACTGGGCTTTTTGCTGTGAAATTGTATAATCTACGATTTTCTGTAAATCCTCGTCAGAAACATAAGCACCTTGTACACGAGATGGCGTAATATCACCCATAGGAGAAAATAACATATCTCCTTTTCCTAATAATTTTTCTGCTCCACTTTGATCTAGTATCGTACGTGAATCAATATTAGAAGATACCGCAAAAGCAATTCTAGAAGGAATATTTGCTTTGATAACACCTGTAATAACATCGGTAGATGGTCTTTGTGTAGCAATAATTAAATGGATTCCAGCAGCACGTGCCATTTGGGTAATACGCATAATCGAATCTTCTACTTCTTTACTTGCTACTAACATTAAGTCAGCAAGCTCATCTACAATGACTACAATATATGGCATATGTTGCATTTGTTCTTCTTCTGGTAATTGTTCATTTTGTTTATCTACCCACTCATTATAAGTCGTAATATTTTTAACTCCCTTATCGCTAAATTTATCATACCTGTCTTCCATTTCACGAACAATTCTTTTTAAGGCATCATTTGCTTTTCTAGGATCTGTTACGACTGGAATTAATAAATGTGGTATTCCATTATACATACTTAATTCTACTTTTTTAGGATCCACTAATACTAATTTGACTTCCGATGGTTTGGTTCTCATTAGTAGGGATGCAATAATACAGTTAATACATACAGATTTTCCAGAACCGGTTGCTCCTGCTACCAATAAGTGAGGGGTTTTATCGATTTCACAAAAAATACTATTTCCCATAATATTCTTTCCTAATGCAACCATCAATTTACTCTTTTCTTTATTAGCGGGAAAGCTTTCTAAGATTTCTCTTAATCCAACTGGAGTAATCGTATCATTCGCAAGTTCAATTCCAATTGTACTTTTTCCCGGAATAGGAGCTTGAATACGAACATCTTTCTTGGCAAGGGCTAAAGAGATTTCTTTATTTAAACTAGTAATTTTACTCATTTTTGTTCCTGAAGAAATTTCTAATTCATATTGTGTAACACTAGGTCCAACATTCACTTCTACTACTTTTGCGGTAATTCCAAAATCTTTTAAAACTTTTTCTAACTTCATAATATAGTTTTCAATCATCTCATTATTACTTCCTGCAGGTTTTTTCTTAGCAGGAGTTAGGATGGATAAAGAAGGAAGCTTATAATGATAATTTGTATTATCGTTAATCTTTACTTCTGGTAAAGGTTCTTGTTGCACTGAAACTGGATTCACTGGTCCCACACTAGTCACATTTCTACTACTTAATGGATCAAGTTCCGGTTTTAACGGTTCTTCTTTTAAATGGGTAATTTCCTCAATACTATGTATCTTAATCTTATTATCTTCTTTACTTTCTACTTGAGTAAGAGCATCTTGAATCACAGAAGAATCATTCACCACTACTCCAGTATCTTCCAAAGAAGGTTTCTTCTTTTTCTTCTTTTTAAATGGTTTTAATAAAATTTCTAAGACATTGATTCCTGTTGTTAGGACAATTCCTAATACAATTAAGATAATTGATACGATATAGGTACCTAAAACATCAAATAATTTATAAAATAAAGTACTAATCGAAGCTCCAATAATTCCTGCTCCTTTTAAGGTAATCATATTCCCATTTAAACTATTGGAAAAATTTTCTAATAGGTTATCTACCGTATCTTGAAAAACAATCAAAATATTTCCATGATTCGTTGTTACATAATTAATATGGGAAAGAACGATAAACCCAATCACAATTACATAAAAGCCTATCAACCTAGTAGTAAAAAAATCAGGCCATTCTCTTTTATATACTGCATAAAATCCTAAAAATAACGTAATTAATAATAAGATTTGATATCCTGTTCCAATTAAAAACATCGCAAAACTTGCTCCAATTTGTCCAATGATTCCTAATGGTTCTGGAACAATACTAAGGATACTCACGATAATCATGATTAATCCAATCAATTCTGTCCAATGTTCAAATTTCCTTTTTGCACTTTCTTTTTTCTTTTTTCTTTTTGCCATACTAAAACTCCTCTTTGATTCTAAAATTATTATACCATGAAATTTGGATTTTTTCTAAAAAAATCAATCTTTTTCTTCAAAAGAAAAGAAGGATTTACCTTCTAATCTAAGTTACTCTTTAATTCTTTTAAATGGTTTAAAAAATCATTGGCATTTTGCAAATCTTGATCAACTTTATTTTCTTCTAAAGTTGGTTGTTGAATTCCATATACAGGGGAAATATAAGGACTGCTTTTAAAAGTAGATTTCGTTTCTTTTTTAGGTAAGACATCTGATAAATCTTGCATTACTACTTTCTTGGATTCTTCTTTTTCATCATCCAAAACTTCAGTTTCCTTTTCTTCTTCCTTCTTCAAATTATATAATTCTTGCATATTAATCGGTATCTTTCCATCTTCTAAATATTGATTCTTTTCATTTTCTTGATAAAGTTTATCAAAAGATTCTTTTAATTCATGATAACTAATAATTGCATTTTGTTCTTGTTCTTTTTCGAATTTTTCAAATTTATCTTCTTGAATCTGTTCTTCCATTTGTGCTTTTTCTAAAGCTCTCGTGATTTCTTCTACACGAATTTGAGCCTGTGTTTTTTCTAAATTACTTTCTACATATTCTCCTATTTCTTGTATGGCATCGGCAATTTCTGGAATTTCTTTTTCTTCTATTTTTTCCGTTTCTTGTTTAGAAATTACTTCCACTTCTGAAATAGGTTTCACTTCTTCTTGCTTTTCTACCTTTTCTTTTTTTTCTGCCTGAGCATCCTCCACAATTTTCATATTTAAGGTATCAAATAAGTTCTGTGGTTTTTTCTTACTTTGTTTCCTATCAATAAATAAAATTACTATAATAAATAAAATAACGATAACAATCAATCCATAAACAAATAAAAGCTCACTGCTTGCTAAATTATTTAAAACATTTTTCATACTTTACCTCATATCTAAATAACGAACAACACTCATGATAAAAGTAGATGCTGTTTCTGTTCTTAACACGGTATCTCCTAAAGAAACAGGAATAAAATCGTGTTCCAACAAACTATTTTCTTCTTGTTCTGTAAAACCACCCTCGGGTCCTATTACAAATAATATTCTAGCACTTCCGGATAGATTTGATAAGACTTTTTTCAAATTTTGACTCTTTTCATTTATTGTACATAAAAACTTGACGTCATATTCTGACAAGCCACATATTTCCTTTAAAGTCATTCCCTTTTCTATTTTTGGAATATTGCTACGTTTTGACTGTTCAGAGGCCTCTTTTACAATTTTTTTCCAACGTTCCATCTTTTTTTCTTCTTTACAATCCAATTTGACAATTGATCTTTCTGCTAGAAATGGAATGATTTGATTTACTCCTAATTCTGTAGTTTTTTGAAGGATATAGTCCATTTTTTGTTCCTTTACTAAGGATTGCGCAATCGTTACTTGGAAAGAAGAAGTTTTTTCTATTTCTATTTTTTGCATGATTTCTGCTTTTACAACTGGAGAAAAAGTGATAATCTTTGCTAGATAGAGTTCTTCTTGATATACAACTTCTATCAATTCTTCTTTTCTCATTCTCATTACTTTCGTAATATGATAAGTATCATCACTAGATAAAGTAAATAAATTTTCTTCCTTCTTTTCTGTAAAATATCGTTGCATCTTATCACCTTTTCTTTTTTTGAAAATAGGAATAAAAATACAGAAAAGAAATTTCTGTATTTTATCCTCTATTCTTATCTTCCTTGAAATCTACAATTTTATCTTTAATGTCTTGATGGAAAAATATCCAAGTAGTACGAATAATTAAATAAACTGGTAGTCCAATCATAATTCCCCAAAATCCAAAGATTCTACTACATACTAAAGCGGTAAAGATAACAAACAAAGGATTCACATGATTCGTTTTACCATAAATATGAGGGGAAATCACATAACTATCAATATTTGGGAAAATCAAAGTAATGATTAAGGTTGCGATAAATAATTTGGTGGAGATTACACTTGCTGTAATCACAGCGATAATATTCGTACAAATTCCTCCAAAATAAGGAATTACTGTGGTGATAGAAGCAAGAAGTCCTAACAATAACCAACTTGGATGCCCTACTACCCAAAATAAGAAAGAATATTCAATTAATTGTACAAACATATAAACAGCAAGTCCATGTAAATATGCACCCATTTCATGATCAATTGTTTTCACATATTGATATTCTCTTTTTCTTGGTTTTAGATATTTTTTCACAAATGCTCGAATCTTATCCATATCAACTAATAGGTAAACTCCAATAATAAAGATAATCATTGCATTTGCTAAGAAATTAACACTTTTTCCTAAAATATCTATCGTACCAGTAGAAATATAAGTTCCTAAATTACTAATTGCTTGATTTAAAGTATCTACTACGGTTGCTTTAAAATCTCCTAAATTTACATCAAATCTTCCAGAAATATCACCAATTGCTTGCGTAATATTTTTGGTAAATGCTACTAATTGTTCATAAATTGCTGGTAGAGTAATTGAAATTAATCCTACTAATAATCCTAATACGATTAATACTACAAAGATTAAAGCAAGCGGTCTTCGTATTCCTCTTTCTTCTAATTTTTTGACAAATGGATGTAAAATATAGGCAATCACAAAAGCAAAGAAAAAAGGAAGAATGATATCTATCACTTTTAAAATAATTCCACTCCAATAGTGGGATGTTGCTACTATGATATAAATAATTGCCATGACTAATAAAGCATTTACTAAACGATAATTTAATTTATTATTCATACTTTCACCTCTCTAATAATATCGTAACAGGTCCATCATTGGTAAAATGAATTTGCATATTACTACCAAAAATACCTGTTTCAACAGAAATATATTTTCTTAACTCTTCATTCCATTTTTCATACAAAATACTAGCTTCTTTCCCATTTAATGCTTGCAGATAGCTCGGTCGATTTCCTTTTTTGGTATCTGCATATAAAGTAAATTGAGAAATGGATAAAATTTTTCGGTTAGAATCTTCTAAAATATTTTTGTTCATGATGCCATTTTCATCATCAAAGATACGAAGATGTATGACTTTTTGCGCTAATTCTTGTATGTTATCTATGGTATCACCTTCTGTAAAACCAACTAGTAAAAGAAGTCCTTCTGATATACTACCAACTATTTTCCCTTCTACTTCACAACTTGCTTCTTTGGTTCTTTGCACTACTACTCTCATCGCATCACTCTTTCTATCTTCGTAATATAAGATAACTTCATTAGTTCCGTGCTTACTTTTTCTATATGTTTTTTATTTTTAACATATAAATCCACTTCATAAACAGTTTCTTCTTTCTCATGCAAGGTAAGAAAACGTTCAATAGAAGTATCAAGCATACTTAATTTCTGCATAATTTCTGCCAATTTATTTTCTTTAGCAGTCGAATAGATTAAAATATCTGTTTCATATTTCTCTTTTGTATTTTTTCCCCAAGATACCGATACAATACGATTATCTAAAAATTCTAGATTATGACACTGTTTTCGATGAACAGAAATTCCATTTCCTTTGGTAATATATCCTATGACTTCATCTCCTGGAATAGGATTACAGCAATTTGCTAAGTTTACTTTTATTTTATCAATTCCAGCAACAATAATATCGGAATTGGTATCCATCGTTTTTGCAACTATCTTCTTTGGTTTTGCTTCTACTACTTCTTCTTTTTTGAATAAAATATTTACCACGGTAGGTGCCGCATATTTCCCATTACCTATTTCTAAATATATTTCTTCTAAATCTTCTACTCTTAGTTCTTTTTTTAAGATTTTTTCATTTTCTGAGGTATAAAAATCAGAAAAGGATATTTTTCTTTTTCGTAATTCTTTTTCTAAAGTTTCCTTTCCTCGCTCGATATAAATTTCTTTTTCTCCTTTTGTAAAGAAAGCACGAATTTTATTTTTGGTTTGAGTTGATTTCACAATTTTTAACCATTCTTGCGAAGGACCTTTTGCATTCTTAGAGGTATTAATTTTTACAATATCATTATTCTGCAATTGATAATCCAAAGGAACAATGCTATTATTAACAATTGCTCCTACCATGGTTTCTCCTATTTTGGTATGTACTTTATAAGCAAAATCGATTGGGGTTGCTCCTTTTGGTAGTTCAATAATATCCCCTTTTGGTGTAAAGCAGTAGATATTATTATTTAATACTTCCTCTTTGACACTATTTACAAAGTCTTCACTACTCATCTTCTCTTCATTTAATTCGATAATAGATTTAAAAAATTGCAGTTTTTGTTCGGTTGTATTTTGCATCATTTGACTGGCATCTTTATGTTCTTTATAAGCCCAGTGAGAAGCAATTCCGTTTTCTGCTACTTCATCCATTTGATAAGTACGAATTTGTATTTCAAATAAATATCCATCTACTCCAAATACTGTTGTATGTAAGGATTGATACATATTTGCTTTTGGCATCGCAATATAATCTTTAAAACGTTTTGGAATGGGTCGATATTTGGAATGGATAATTCCAAGTGCTAAGTAACATTCTTGTTCCGTATTCACTAAAATTCTTAAAGCAAGTAAATCATAGATATCACTAAATTTTCTTCCTTTATTTAATTTATTATAAATACTATAAATACTTTTTGCTCTTCCTTTAATTTCATGAACAATATGATGTTCGTTTAAAAGGTCACTGACTAATCGTAGCATGTCATTTACAGTAGTATCTCGTTCTAATTTTGTTTGATCTAACTTTTCTGCAATATCATAAAATACATCTGGTTTTAAATAGCGTAAAGATAAATCTTCTAATTCACTTTTAATTTTATGAATTCCTAAATGGTGGGCAATCGGTGCTAAAATTTCTAGTGTTTCTTTCGCTATTTTTTTCTGTTTTTCTTCTGGCAAAGCATAAAGAGTTCGCATATTATGAAGTCTATCTGCTAGTTTGACGATAATTACTCTTACATCTTCACTCATACCCACAATGATTTTTTTATAATATTCAATTAGATATTCGTTTTCGGTAGAAAAATTAATTCTTCCTAATTTGGATACTCCGTAAACTAAATTACCAGCCGTATGTCCAAATAATTCATCAATTTCTTCTTTTTCAGCATTGCAGTCTTCCATTGTATCATGTAGTAATCCAGCAATTAAAGTATCAGTATCCGCATAGACTGTTGTTAAAATGATTGCTACATTTAAAGGATGAATAATATAAGGTTCCCCAGTTTTTCGAAATTGACCTTTATGAGCAATTTCTGCAAATTCATAAGCTTTTCTAAGTTTTTCTAAGTTTTCTTCTTCCGGAATATAAACACTGGCTTTTTCAATTAAATCTTCTATGGTATACTGTTCTTTTTTACTCATAACATCATCCTCTATCTAAAGTTCAATCTTCTGATTTAAAATATCATCTACCATTTGTGATAGAGATAATTGATGGGATTTTTTCCAATAGTTTTCTTTCAAATAATTCCACAGTTCTTCTTCTGTTACGGATTGATTATTCTTTTTGAATTCTCTTTTACGAAGTCTTAAAGCTGGCATTACTCTTTTTTTTAATTCTTCTAAATTGTGAAATTCTATCTCCATTCCATCCACCTATCATTCATTATATCTCAAATTCTGTAAATGATAAAGTATTTCAAAGAAAAAAAGAGAAAATAATCTTTCTCTTTTATGAAGGTAAGCAATATGTATAAAAGTGTAAATTTTTCTATTTTTTCCCACTTTTTTTCGATTTTTTTAGTCATTCTCCATTTTTTTCAAATAATACTATAAGAGGATAAATTATGATAGGGGGTGAAAAAGTATTTATCTTCTAAAAACGAAAGGAGTTATATGACTAAATTAAAAGAAAAAGTAAGATTTGTGAAACTCTGTAGTGATACTACCTTTAAGTAACTGTATAAGAATCCCAAGTTCAAACCATGGTTTGATGAAATCATTCTAGAAAAGTGTGGTCTTGATTTATCTGGTTTTGAACTTGTTGATAATGAAGCAAATACCGGAAATCAAATCAAAGATTATCGGATGGATTTAGTCTTAAAGAAAGATGATACGAT
>CANRPT010000029.1 GCA_947632565.1 uncultured Bacilli bacterium
GGTAGATTTTGAAAAAAGAGAAAAGAAATAAAAAGAAATTCTTCAAAAAACCTCAAGTTTATATGATAGCAGGATTTTTTTTGATTGCTTTAGCGATTGTTCTGATTCCTAGTTCTTTTTCTTTAGAAACAGAGATTAGAAGTGTAACGATTACCTCCAAGAAATTAAGTTATGAACAAAAAGAACCAGGAAGTTGGAATATCGAAAAAAGTGCAGAATGGACCAGTAAAGGAAAAGCTAGGATTACTTTTGATGTAGATACTGTTTTAAAAACAGAAAATGCTTATACGGATATTATTTTAGTATTGGATGTATCCGGTAGTATGGAAGGAGAGAAACTAGATAGAGTAAAACAAGACTCCAAAGAATTAGTAAATAGTTTATTATCGAATCCTGATAATCGAGTAGCGTTAATTACCTTTAGCACAACCTCTAGTTTAGTTAGTGGATTAACAAATGACAAGGATGGAATTTTAAATCAAATAGATGACTTAACTGATTTAGACAACACGAATTATTATCAACCCTTAATCAATGTAGATGAAATTTTAAAAGATTATCAAAAAGAAGAAAATAGAGAATGCATCGTTTTATTCTTAACAGATGGATATCCCAATGAAGATATACCAAATCAAATTGCTGAGTATTCTTATTTAAAGAAACAATACCCTTATTTAACCATTAATGGCATTCAATATGAAATGGGAAGTAGCATTCTAGAACCAATCAAAGAAATTAGTGATTATCAATTTCTAGCAGATATGGAGAGTTTAAATAATGTTTTATTTGAAGCATCTGTAACCCCAATTCCTTATTCTAGTTTTACGATTACCGATTATCTTGATTCTAATTATTTTGAGATAGAGAACATAGCAAATATTCAAGTAAGTCAAGGAAAAGTTAATTTAGAATATGAAAATGGAGTACCGAAAGTAACTTGGAATTTGAATAATTTCAAATCAGGTTCTAGTGCTCAGATGACAATAGATGTCAACTTAAAAGAAGAATATTTAGAAAAAAGTGGATATTATCCAACGAATCAAAAAGAAGAGGTTACTTCCCAAATAGAAGATGTCGAAGAAAATATAACAAGTCAAGAAACCCCAATTTTAAAGACACCTAACGAAGTACTTTATGAAAGTAATACTCCAGAAGGATGTCAGGTAGAAAATGTACCAGAAAATGAAAGAAAATGGGCAAAAGAAATTGTAGAGATATCAGAAGAAGAACCAAGTTGTGAAGGATATCAATTTAAAGGATGGCAGATTGTAACAGAAGGTGTGAAAAGGATTAACGAGGATTACTTTGAAATGCCTGGAAAAGATGTTATCTTAAGAGCAGAATGGGGAAAAGTAGGACTTAGCAAAACAATGGATGGAGAAGTATATGTAGCACCTCCACCAGTGATGCAAGTAGTGGGTTCTTATAATTATAATGAGAAGTTGTGGAAATACAAGGATAAGATTACAAAAATCATTTTTCAAGATGAATTAAAACCAATTCAAGGAGCAAATATAGAAAGTTGGGATATTTCCGAAGCAGAAGATAGAAGTGTAATGGCCTATTATGATAAAGAAAATACTACAGCCTATATTCAAGTAAATGAAAAGATAACAGCAAATCCCAATAGTTCTTATTTATTCTATGATTTTAAGAAATTAACAGAAATAGAAGGATTAGAATTATTAGATACATCGAATGTAACCGATATGAGTTATATGTTCCAATATTGTTATGAATTAACTGCGTTAAATTTAAGTGAATGGAATACTTCCAAAGTAACGAATATGAATCGTATGTTTTGTGGATGTAGTCAATTAATCAGTTTAAATCTAAGTAAATGGGATACATCCAGTGTAACCAATATGAGTGATATGTTTAATAGTGCAACAGGAGAAATAATAGTAGAAAATTGGAAATTAGGAAAAAATCTTTCTGATTTGTTTGAAGAATTTGAGGGAACTTCTATTAAAGGTTTAGAAACTTGGGATACTTCAAGTGTAACGAATATGGATTCTATGTTTTATTACTGTAGCAATTTAACCACTTTAGATTTAAGTAGTTGGGATACTTCCAAAGTAACGAATATGGATCATATGTTTTATTACTGTAGCCAATTAACCAGTTTAGATTTAAGTGACTGGGATATCTCAAAAGTAACCATTTATAATAACATGTTTAATAAAACTACAGGAGAAATAATAGTAGAAAATTGGAAATTAGGAACAAACCTTTCTAAATTGTTTTATTACTTTGAGGGAACTTCTATTAAAGGTTTAGAAACATGGAATACCTTGAGTGTAACCAATATGAGTCAAATGTTTTATCATTGTAGCCAATTAGTAAGTTTAGACTTAAGTAATTGGAATATTACAAATGTAACAGAATGTAGTAGTATGTTTGAAAGTGTTATGGGAGAAATAATAGTAACAAATTGGGAGCTAAGAACAGATATTTCTGGATTATTTAAATATTTTAATGGAACATCTATTAAAGGTTTAGAGACTTGGGATACCTCTCATGTAACGAATATGGATTCTATGTTTTATTACTGTAGCAATTTAACCAATTTAGATTCCATTAAAGATTGGAATACTTCCAGTGTAACGAATATGAGTGATATGTTTGATAACTGTAAGCAATTAACCAGTTTAAATTTAAGTGGATGGGATACTTCTAAGGTAAAAGATATGAATTATATGTTTTATAACTGTAGCAATTTAACCAGTGTAGGAGATTTAAGTAAATGGGATACCTCTAAAGTAACCGATATGAGTTGGATGTTTGATGGTTGTAGTCAATTAACCAGTTTAGACTTAAGTGACTGGAAAACATCAAGTGTAACGAATATGAGTGATATGTTTAATGGATGTAGCCAATTAACCAGTTTAGATTTAAGTAAATGGGATACCTCCAGTGTAACGAATATGAGTGATATGTTTAATGGATGTAGCCAATTAACCAGTTTAGATTTAAGTAAATGGGATACCTCCAGTGTAACGAATATGAGTTATATGTTTTATAACTGTAGCAAATTGACCAGCTTAGATTTAAGTGGATGGGATACCTCCAGTGTAACCAATATGAGTTATATGTTTAGTAGTGTTACAGGAGAAATAATAGTAGAAAATTGGAAATTAGGAACAAACCTTTCTTATTTATTTTATGGCTTTAAAGGAACTTCTATTAAAGGCTTAGAAACATGGGATACCTCCAGTGTAACGAATATGAGTTATATGTTTTATAACTGTAGCAAATTGACCAGCTTAGATTTAAGTGGATGGGATACCTCCAGTGTAATCAATATGAAAAATATGTTTCAAAGCTGTAGCCAATTAACCAGTTTAAATTTATCTGGCTGGGATATTACAAATGTAACAAAATGTGATAGTATGTTTAGTAGTGTTGTGGGAGAAATAATAGTAACAAATTGGAAATTAGGAATCGACCTTTCTAATTTGTTTAAAGGCTTTAAAGGAGCCTCTATTAAAGGTTTAGAAACGTGGGATACATCTAGTATAACCAATATGAATTCTATGTTTTCTAGTTGTAGCAACTTAACCAATTTAGATTTAAGTGGATGGGATACTTCCAAGGTAACTAATATGAGTAATATGTTTTATAGTTGTAGCAATTTAACCACTACTATCAATATTACAATGTTACCATCTGTGATGAAAAATTATACTTCTATGTTTTCTTGGGCAGCAACAGCTACTGATGCTAAAATCACAGTTAATTATACTTCTGAAAATAAAAATTTAGTTGACGAAATGATTGAGACAAAATTACTTAATAGTAGTCATGTAGAATTAGGAAAAGATATTTCTACTATACCAGAAGAAGAATAATCAGTATCTTAGAAAGGAGTAAATGTATGAATCAGAAAAAAGTTGTTGGATTAATGGGATTAGGAAGTTTGTTGGTGATTATTGGAATTCTTTTCCTAGTTCCTTTTTCTAAAGCACAGCCACTAGAAAATGATGTTAGAGTAGCAGAAAATAGTAGTTTAACCTATTATTTGAATATCTATTATGATGGAAAAGATCAAAGTCTTGTTTCTTCTAGTGATACTTTAACAGCTTCTGTTTATAGTGATACGATTTATGTAGAAGATAAACTACCAGAAGGATTAACGTTCAAACAATTTGTTAATTCAGCTGATGGAACGATTGGAGCAGTTAAAAGAAGTGATTTGACAACTAGTTGTTCTGGACAAGTAGTAAATGGATATGAAGGATTACATCATGATACAGAAACAAATACTGTATCTTTTCAAATTAAAGGATTACAAGCAGGATGTCAAGTAACCGTAGGAATTACGGTACAAACACCTAGTCTAGAGGATGAAACAAGAAAAGATTTTTATAATACTGCATTTGGAAGAGAAGGAGAATCTGCTACTAGTTCTAATACGGTTCATGTTTATATGGGAAATGATGATGAAACTTTATATTCTGTGAAATATGAATATACTGGAGTAATTCCTGAGAATGCACCAAAATTACCAGATACATTATCCTATGCAAGTGGAACTGTAGTAGGAGTTATGAATGATGTAGAAGTAGCTGGTTATACATTTAGTGGATGGAAAAGTGAAGAAGTAAGTGTAGAAAGTGGAACTTTTTCAATGCCAGAGAAAGAAGTAGTTTTTCATGGAAGTTTTACTAAGAATCCAGAATATACAGTTAGTTATGAGATTGATGGAGAAAAACCAGAAGATTATTTGCCACCAAGAACTAAATCTTATGGTGTAGGAGAAGAAGTAACGTTAGATAACCTAAAAGAAGGAGATATTTATTCTGGATATCGCTTCTTAGGTTGGGAAAAGGATGGAGTAAAAGTAACAGAAGATACTTTTGTCATGGGAAGTGAAAATGTAACTTTTGTAGGAAAATTTGAAAGAATTCGTTATGAAGTAAGTTATCAATTTCAAGGAAGTACGATTCCAGAAGAATCTGAAAGTTTGTTACCAGGAAAGCAAACCTATTATCCTGGAGAAAAGGTAACAGTAGCGGAATATCCAGAGATAGAAGGATATCGCTTCTTAGGATGGTATAGTGAAAAAGAATTTACGATGCCAGAAGAAAATGTAGTAATCTATGGAGAATGGATGAAAATAGATGGAACTTTTGCACCAACCATTGAAAAAAGAATTACGAATCCAAAAGCATCTTATCAAGAAGGAGAAAAAGTCAATTTTGAAATTATAGTAACCAATCCAGCAGAGTTTGAAATTCAAGATATTAGAATCGAAGAAAGAAATGAAAAATCTATCTTTTTAGCTGGAGTAGGGTATACGGTATTAAATAATCAACAAGTAAAAATAGACAAATTAGGAAGTCAACAAAGTATTACTATTTTAGCAGAATATGAAGTAGGAAAAGATAAATTAGTAACCATTACAAATACCGTAGAATTAACAGGAGCCTTAGCAGAAAATAATTATTATCTCGATACTAGTAAAAAATATGAATCAAGAGTTTCTTTTGAAGTATCAAATATCTATTTACAAATAGAAAAAGTAAATGAAAGTGGAGAATTATTAGAAGGTGCTAACTTTGGAATGTATGAAGATGTAGCTTGTAGTAATTTAATACAAGAAGGACTTCGTTTTGGTTCCTTAGAAAGAAATCAAACGTATTATTTAAAAGAAATACAAGCACCAGAAGGATATCAAATCAATTCTCAAGTATTGGAAGTAAGAGTAAAAGAAAATGGAGAAATAGAAATTCCTGGATATGAAGTAGACAATAGTCAAGAAGAAGCTAAAGTATCCATGATTAATTACCGAGTAACCGTAGAAAGTCCAGAATCTCCAAATACATTAGATAACGTTAAAAATTCTATGTTAGCAATTATCCTATCTTTAGGAGTGATAATAGCTGGTGGTATCTTATTTATCATTTTAGGAAGAAAGAAAAAGAAATAAAATTCTTTCTTTTTTTTCGAAAATAATAGTATACTAATATTATATTTTAATAGTTGGTGAAAAAATGAAAAGGAAATATCAAATAGAAATAGAAAAACAAGACCATTTTGGAAGAGGACTTGTTAGAATAAATCAAATTCCTACCTTTATAGAAGATGGAGTAGCTGGGGATATTTGTGAGATTGAAATAGTGGAGAAAAAGAAAAATTATCAAGTTGCTACAATAACGAAACTCTTGTCTCCATCCAATAATCGAGTAGAACCATCTTGTCCTTATTATGAGCAATGTGGTGGCTGCCATTTAATGAATCGGAGTCAAGAGAAGCAATGGGAAGAGAAAGAACAAAAAGTCAAAGAACTGTTAGAAAGAGTAGCTGGAATCAAAGAGATTCCTCTTTCTCCTATTCTTTCTAAAAATCATTTCTTTTATCGAAATAAAGCAATTTTTCATGGGAAAAATAATCAATTAGGCTTTTATCAAGAAAAAACAAATATTTTAGTTCCACTTACTTCTTGTAGGATTGTGAAAAAAGAAATCAATGAGGTTTATCAAAAACTATTAGCATTCTTAAAAGAAAATCCCCATGATTCTATTCAAAAGGTAATGATTCGAACTAATTCTTTTCAAGATATTTTAGTAGCAATAGAAGGAAATGTAGATCAAGAAAAAATCCTTTCTTCTCTTTCTTCTGTCTCTAGCATTTATCTCAATCAAAAGCTGATAAAGGGAACAGGCTATTTGATAGAAGATATTTTTGGAATGAGATTTCAAATTTATCCTACTTCTTTCTTTCAAGTAAATTATGAAATGATGTTAGAAATGTATCAACTGGTAATTGATTTTTATCAAAAGAAAAAGTATCAAACGGTATTAGATTTATATTGTGGAACGGGAACCATTGGTATGTTGATTTCTCCTTATGTAGAAAAAGTTATTGGCATAGAACTAGAAAAGTCTTCTATTCAGTCAGCAAAAGCAGGAAAATTGAGAAATCATATTTCCAATATCGAATTTTTACAGGGAAAAGTAGAAAATTATATTGATCAATTTCGCAATATCGATTCTATTTTGGTAGATCCTCCTAGAAGTGGTTTAGATCCTTATACGATTCAAACAATCTTAGCAATACTTCCTGAAACAATCACTTATATTTCTTGTGATCCTAGTACTTTGGCCAGAGATTTAAAGTTCTTTCTTTCTCATTATCAAATATTAAAAGTACAACCCCTTGATATGTTTCCCAATACGTATCATGTAGAGTGTATATGTGTTCTAAAATTGCGATAAAACTTTATAAATAAAGGGAAAATTAACTATTCAGTCGTGTTAAAAAAGAACAAAAAAATAGATAATTTTATAGTTTTTTGAAAAATTTTTTAAAGGATTGTCTGTATAGTTATATCACCTAGAGTGGTATGGTCTGTATAGATGAAATATAACATGATGAACCGATTTATTTTATAATCAGTTCTTTTATGTCCATACATAGCTATTTTATTTTATAGAGTGGCTAGAGTTTGAAGAAAGGAGGAAAATGTATGTGTCGCAATGCAATGTTATTGCTACTAACAAAATTAGATAAGGTTATCTCTAAACTTAAAAAATAAACTTTATACATTATATTGAAAAAAATAAAAAATTTTTAAAAAAGTTATTCACTTTTAAACTGATAAATGATAAAATTTCAGTTAGAAAGAGAACAGTGTGAAATTATGAATTATGATAAAATTTTAAAAATTGTTGAAAAAAATAATGGTTATATTACAACAAAAGAAGTTGTAAATAATGGCATTGATAAAAAATTTCTAACAAATATGGTAAAGAAAGGAACGTTAGTAAGAATTTCAAAAGGTTATTATGGTCTTCCAAATTATATAGAAGATGAATATTATAAAATTTCCTCTAAAAGTAAAAATGCCAGATTTTCAATGGCTACTGCTTTATATTTGCATAATTTATCAAATCGTACACCTCTTTTATATAACATCACTTTGCCTAATGATTATAGTGGAGTTTTACAAAAAGATAAAAATGTAATTATTAACTTTGTAAATAGAAATATTTTAGATTTGGGAGTAATAGAAATGATATCTCCTTTTGGTATGAAAATTAAAGTATATGATATTGAGAGAACTATTTGTGACATTATCAAAAATAAAAATAAAATTGATGGCGAAATATTTGGGGAAGCACTTAAAGATTATGCTAGAAGTAAAAATAAAAATTTAAGCAAACTTACCAAGTATGCCAAAATTATGAAAATTGAAAAGAAAGTAAGTGAATATATGGAGGTATTGTTATAGTGAACAAAGACAAATTAAAAAGTATTATTTCAAAAAAAGCCAAAGGAAATAGTAATGTATTAGCCCAATTATATCAAATGTATTTTTTTGAACATATTTTAGAAAGACTTTCTAAAAGCAAATATAAACATAATATTATTTTAAAAGGTGGATTATTACTTTCTTCTATAATTGGTGATGATGAAAGAACAACAAAGGATATGGACGTTACATTAAAAAGTTTGCCACTTGAAAAAGATAGTGTAATAGAAATAATAACAGAAATATTAAATGGAAAAGTTGATGATGGAATAAAATTTGAAATTGAAAGTGTTAAAGATATAAGACAGGAAAACGAGTATGGAGGATTTAAGATAAATATTTTAGCAACTATGGATAATTTAAAGGTTTATCTTGCCATAGAACTTACAACAGGAGATAGAATAACTCCAAGAGAAATTGAATATATGTATCATTCCCATTTTGAAGATAAAAAAATACCAATTCTAGCATACACATTGGAAACCCTTATTGCTGAAAAGTATCAAACTGTTATAGCCAGAGATATTTATAATACTAGAATGAAAGATTTTTATGATATTTATATTTTGATAAATAATAATAAAGAAAAAATAAACTTTAAAAATCTTCTTTTAGCAATAAGAAATACTTTTAAATATAGAGAAACTGAATTAAATATAGAAAATATTAAAGAACAATTAAATAGTATGAAATCAAGTGAACAACTTATTAAATTGTGGAAAAGTTATCAAATTACTGCTCCATATTCTAGTAATATATCTTTTGATAGTTTATTTGATTCATTAGAATACATAACCAATATTTTAATCGAAGAAGAAGTGACTATATAAAAAGTAATATTTGATATACTCATAATGAACATAGTACCTATATACTCTGTATATTATGACATAGTCAGTTATAACCAAACATATAAAATTCAACTATCCATAATGTGCGAACTAGTCATGTAGAGTGTATCGTATTTTTATAAAAAATCATACATTCTTCTGAATGAATTGATAGATTCCTTATTTTTCTTTGTTTCTATTTTATGGTATAATTCATAATAGATAGTATTAAAAAAAATAATTAGAATGGAGTAGGTAATATGGAAAAAAGAATAGAATATATAGAGCAGGAAATTAAAGTTTTAGATATTAAAATGGAACAGCTTATTCAGAATTTAGTAGAATTGGGAGCGAAAAAAATTTATGATGATTTTCGAACCATTATGGTTCTGGATACAGAAGATAAAACATTTTTAAACGAAAAAGATAAATTAATTCGAGTAACGGTAGAGGGAAATGTGAAAGTAGCGATGTATACTCATCAAAGTGATCCGGAAAAGAAAGAAGTCATGAAATTAAAAACGAATAATTTAAGAGAAACAATGGATTTTTTTCACGAATTAGGTTTAGATCCTATTACGAGAGTTTCTGCTCAAAGAATTTCTTATGAAATTGGTAAAATTACTTTTGATATCGATTTCTTTCCATTGATTCCTCCCTTTTTACAAATTGATATTCGAAATTTACAAGAAGAAGGTTATACGTTAGAGGAATTATTAAAAAAATTAGGATTAGAAAACCATCAAGTAGTAGTGATGGGGCCAGAAAGTATCCATCAACTATATCATGTTAATTATTTCGATGCTTATCAAGTGAATCATAAAGAAAATGTAAAATGATGTGATAAAAAATGATATCATGCTGTTTCTTGTACTAATTGCAGTTATCGTTTTCCTGAAAATTAGTTCAAAAGTGTGAAATCAAAAAAATATATTTTGATAGTTGGTTATGAATATAATGATAATGTGAAGAAAGGTAATTGATACTTCTTAGGTTCCTATGAGAAAGGAAAGAAGAATAAGATGATAAAAGTAGTAGATGTAAAAAAACCAACCACATTATATATGAAATGATATGCAGAAGATTTCACAGTAAGTATTAATTTTTCTATTTCTTGGTAATCACAATCATGCAATTTTAAAAATTTATTATGGAGACAAAAGAAGAGTTTCTAAATAAGAAATTTTTCTTTTTTATTAGAAAAATCATGAAAAAGAATCCATAATGGAATATGATTCAAATATTTAGTATATAGATAAAGCAACTCATTCTTTTGTATAAATTCGCCGAAAAAAATAAATAATATAAATAGCTACTCATTAATACAATAAATTAGGTGGTAAGATGCAACGAATCTTTTTCTTTTTAATGGGATTTGGTCTTATGGTAATTGGTTTTACCTATATCATCACCTATATGAATTTAATGAGTATGGGGTATAGTTTTATAGAATACTTGAAATTTATTTGCAGTAGAATAGAATGTTTATTTTCTATCATTGGTTTATTGATGGTTTCTATCATAATACTTACGAAGGGAAGAGATGAAATTGATTTACATTTATGATATTTTATTAAACTTTTGCGATTGTGATGTATTATATGATTTCTATGAGTGGGATTTGAATGATACGATTGAGAATATTAAAAGAATGAAATTAGTTTATGTAGAAAAAGAAATGTTAGAACAATTACTATCCTATGATGGCATAATAGATGCAGATTTCTTATTAAAAATATATCGAACTTGTGAAGTTTACACGAGTAAAAAAGTAAGGACAATCGATTACTGTTGTTTGTTTTCTGATGGAAATAGAGCACTAGCAATTGAATTTAATCAACAAGGAAAACCGATTTTTAAAAGTAAATTATTAATTGATGAAGAAGAAGAGATTGCTTTGCTTGCTAGTAATTTAGAAAAATACTCTTTTACTTATGAAGTAGGAGAAAAGATATTGGAATCTCGTTTTTTTACGAGGACAGAGATGATTATCAGAAAATATTTGATGAAAGAAATTGAAGCCTGTAAGGATCAAAAAGATGAGGGAAAACTTCGTTATTTATATGAAGAATATTTTGAAAAGGAAGGAAATTCTTTTTCTATCATGAAAGAGGATTTATTAAATAGTTTAAAAAATAATGTTGATACCAAACATCAAGAAATTTATAAATTATTACAGTTATCCAATCAAAAAAAACAGGTATAAAATAAAAAGATTCTATCTTTCTTGGGTAGAATCTTTTTCATAATCAATCATCATACTTTTTTTCACTTGTTGAATGGTTTCCGTACTACGTTTTTTTGCTTCTTTGGTACCTTCTTCTAAGATTTTTTGTACTTCTTCTAAATGATTCTCATAATAACGACTTTTTTCTCGAATTGGTGCTAAAAATTCTTCCATTCTAGCAATTAATTCTTTTTTACAAGCGACGCATCCTCTTGTTCCATTTTTACATTCTTGACAAACAGTTTTTAAATTTGGATTTTGAATTAATTGATGATAATAGTAAACCATACAAATTTCTGGATTCGCCGGATCATCTTTTTTGATTTTTTGAGGATCGGTAATGGCATTCATAATTTTTTGGGAAACGATTTCACTAGAATCATTTAAGTAAAGGGCATTTCCTAAACTTTTTCCCATTTTTTCTTGTCCATCTAAACCTTTAATACGTGGAGTTTTACTTAATAAATATTCTGGTTCTTTTAAAGTTTCTCCATAAATCGCATTAAATTTTCGAACGATTTCTCGACATTGTTCAATTAATGGTAATTGATCATCTCCCACTGGAATTAATTCTCCTCTTAAGGCAGTAATATCGGCTGCTTGACTAACGGGATAACCAACAAACCCATAAGTTACACTTTCTCCTTCATTTCCAAATAGGGCTTTCTTTTGCGCAATTTCTGTTTTTACTGTAGGATTGCGATAAAGTCTAGCCATGGTTACCAAATTAGAATAAAAAACAGTTAATTCGGCAATTTCCGAAATTTGAGATTGAATAAATAAGTGTGCTTTTTTTGGATCTATTCCTACCGATAATAAATCAATGGTTAATTCCATCACATTTTTACGTACTTTTTCTGGATGTTCAAAATTATCGGTTAATGCTTGCACATCCGCTATTTCAAAAAAACATTCATATTCTTCTTGTAATTTTACCCAATTTTGAATGGCTCCAAATACATGTCCTAAATGTAAGTTCCCTGTAGGACGAATTCCAGAAAGAATTGTTTTTTTCATGTTAGTCACTTCCTTGTTTGTATTTTATCATAGAATTTTAAAAAATAGTAGTATCTGTTGATAATTATGTATAAAAAAGAAACTTTTGGAAAAATTAGAAATAGAGGAGGAAAAAATGAAAAAATTAAAAAATGTTTTATTGGTTAGTACCATGATTCTATTTTTAGCAGGTTGTGGGAATATGATGAATACTCCTACGAAAAAGGTAGAAGAGTTCTTAGGAAAATATCAAACGCAAGATAAAGAAGTATTAGATCAATTAGATGATGTAATCAAAGATGCTGGTACGATGGTGGATGATCAAAAAGATCAGTATCGAGATTTAATGAAAAAACAGTATCAGAATTTAAGCTACAAAATTAAAGATGATAAAGAAGATGGCGATAATGCTACTGTAGAAGTAGAAATTGAGGTTTATGATTATGGAAAAGCGATTCGTGATGCCGAAAGTTATCTAGTGACGAATCGTAGTGAATTCTTAGATGAGAATACTCAAATGGTAGATAGTAAAAAATTCTTAGATTATAAAATTGACAAGATGAAAGGGATTAAGGACAAAGTGAAATATACGATTAATTTTACACTTACCAAAGTAGATGATGAATGGAAACTAGATAATATTAGTGATGTAGATCGTCAAAAATTACATGGTCTTTATTATTAGGAAAACAAAATACTTGTTTTCTTTTTTTTGGTATCATAGTGTTTATGAATGTTATGAGATAATTTTTTTTCGATTTTTGGAACTTTTTTTCCAAAATATGGGATGATTATATTGTAGGTGATGATATGGCTAGTCAATTAAACCTATCTCAATTTGATGATATTTATGAAAAAACATATGCAGATATTCTAAAATATGTCATTATCCAATGTCATAATATAGATGATACCAAAGATATTATGCAGGAAACATATTTAGAATTATGGAATCTTTTACAGAAAAAGAAATTATTCGATACCAATATCAAAAGTTATCTGATAGGAATTGCGAATCATAAAATAAAAAAACATTATACGCTCTTACAAAAGATGAAAACAATCTCTCTATTTGAAAAGAATCATCAAGAAATTGAATGGATTGATACTTTGTCAGATGACTTTGATATCGATGATATCATCGTCAAACAAGATGATTGGGATCACATTTGGGAATATATCAAAAAGAAAAAGAATCAAGATATTCCCAAAGTATTCTATTTTTATTATGTATCTGAGTTAACGATTAAAGAGATAGCTGAATTGCTGCATGTGACAGAGTCTTATATTAAACATTTAATTTATCGGACTTTAAAAGAACTACAAGATCATTTTGGAAAGGGGGAAGGAAGATGACAAATCGTGAAAAATTGAAAACTGTTGTAAAGGAAGATATCAATCCTCAAAAATACTATCATGAAATAGTTAAAAAAATCGATAAGCAAAGAAAATATTCTTTTTGGAAATTATCTTGGATACCAATTTGCTTATTAGTAGCAATGAGTGGAGTACTATTGTTAAAAGAAAATCCTCATCGGAAAAATGATGTGATATTACATATCAATGAATTATCTACGACTATGGAATTACCTAGATTCCAGTGGGATGAAAAAAAATTATTGGATCATTATTTCAATATTCCTTATCCTTATAAAATTGGTAATTCGATTGCGATTCCAGCAGATTTCAATCAAAATTACTACTATATTGTTTATCCGGAAGAAAAAAAAGATATGCAAAAAGAGGATCATTTGGTATCCTATTATTTGATGGTATCTACGAATGGGAAAGACCGCTTTATTCGGGTAGCATATTCACAAGATAGGAACCCTTTTGGAGAAGTTTTTTCCCCTAGTGAAGGAAAAAGTACTTTCCTCTATGGGGTGGAGTTAAAAATTTATCAGTTAGAAAATGATTATTTTGTTGCATTTGATGATCAACATTATCATTTTGGGATTGAAACTTCTCATATTACAGAACAAGAATTATCGGAATTCTTAATATCGATATTGAAGTAAAAGGAGGAAACTATGAAAAATTTAAGAAAAAAAATTCCATTGATATTAGGGGGATGTATCATAATCATGATAGCTAGTTTTGGTGTTAATTTATTAGTTCGTGAAAATAAAATTTCTTTTCCTGCTTCCTCATTTGCTAGTGGGAATCAAATTTTAGAGAAGACTGTTTATTTGGATTCAGAAAAAACGATTGCAATTAAAATTCCGAATAGTTGGACATCTGAAATGATTTTAGATGTTATGGATGATGTGATTTATGAAATTCATCTATATCCCAATCCAGATCAGAAAGATGTTTATATGAGTCTTCGAAAAACCAAGAATCCTCTCGGTGTATGTGGTACTTTTTTAACAACAGAAAAATTACAGTTAGACAATGGAGAAGAAGCCACGGTTGGATATTATGATGGTAGAACGAATTGGGAATTTATTGATATTTCTAGTGAAAATTTATTTTCTTGGAATTTGGGATTAACAGAGGAACAATCTAAAACTGGGATGGAGATTATGAAATCAATATCTTATGAAAGATAGGAAAAATCTATTTGCTTTCTTTTTGGAAAAAAGTTATAATACAGTTAATTAATATAAGAATAAAGTGATTCAACTTTTATCATAGATGATATAGTTCGTTAGGCGGATACACAGTGAAAATATGGAAAATTGCTATCTTTTGTAAAAGAGGAAACTATCAAACATATTGAGAAATGATTACATCCTGTAATCATTTAGTTTTATATTATATATAATAATTACCATTTTAGTAGATTTATTGTTAGTTCTTAGATATAATTGATTAAAAGGAGATGTAGTCTGAAAATAAATATTTTCATCACTATGTGTGACTTGAATAAAGTGAAAGGAATGAGTGGTTAATATGAAAATAAATTTTAGTATAAGTATATTCATTTTAATATTTATTCTTCTAATTTCTGGTTGTAGTTCAAGTAAGAAAGAGTATAAATCTATTTCTACATTTTCGATATATTCTCCTGAGAATAATGGAATTAATGAATCTGAAATAAAAATACAAGAAGATTATTCTGATAAAATAATGGAAGTGTATGCTTCAAAAGAAATACGTGAATATATTTCAGAGTATTATACAAATCTTTATGGATACGAAAAAAGAAATATCAATCTTAAAGTAAAAAGCATTGATAATAAAAATACAATTTATCAAATTGATTTTGATTGTGATAGTTTAGAAGAAGATGATTGTATTTTAGCTAGCATAAAATTTAATAGTAAAGTATTATCACAACTTGAGATATCTGAAAAATTATATATTGATACTATTAATACAATATATCAGAGTAAAGAGAAAAAAAATTAGTAACAACTTGATTTAGTTATTGGTTTTTATTAGATATGATTATACTAAAAGTTTCAATAAGTTTAAATATTGTTATTCTTTGAGTTTCGGTTTTTTACGAAAAAAATCTGAGCAAATTTAATTTTGAATTAAATCATAGGGATATTTTTAATAAATATTCATCAAAATTCCATATTTCTCCACACCAATATAGAACATTCGAAAATGCTCTTTTTTCTATGATTAAATTAAATATATTTTATAGTTTTAATACTAATTGTTTATATTTTTCTCGCTTTTCTATTTTTTTATATTCTTTTATTCCTGTGTGTGCATATTTTAATATCTCACTTATTCCTTTTGCCATTTGGCTAAGCCATACGATTGCTTTCCTTTTCAATGACTTACTTCTCTCTATTATCTTGATACTTAATAACTTTTTGTCCATATCTTCTATCAA
>CANRPT010000030.1 GCA_947632565.1 uncultured Bacilli bacterium
GAAAAGCCGTATGCGGGAAAACTGCACGTACGGATTTGAATAGGGGCTTATGTCGTGAGGCATTTGTCTACTAAACTAGATTTAGAAAAATATTATACAAAATCGATTCAAGTAAATGAGGAACACTTTGTAGGAAAGAAAAAATATACCTTAGAAAACTTCCAACCAGTCAATTATAATGAGACTAGACCATGGTTTGATAGAAGTCGTAGTGCTTATTCAGATAGTAATAAAAAACAGTACATCCTAGCAGGAAGTATGGAAAATTTATATGTAGAAAAGATAGAACCATTAGTACCAATTTATCGAGATGAAAGAAGAGTAGTTTTAGAAAAACAAGAAGAAATTCGAGATTATACCATTCAAAAGATTACAGAAATGGAAGCAAGAGCATATGACCAAAAATTAAGAAATTATGAAGAGAGCACAAGGAAAGACTTTGCAGACTGTAATATCTATTTAGGAGAAGATTGGTATCTAGTTTATGAAGAAAAAAATGATAACTCTATTTATATTTCTGATTTAGCCAAAAAAGAACCAGAATTACCAGATGAAAAATCAAAACAAAATCAAGAAATGAAGAAAGCAGTTTATGATTTAGTAGACAAATATGATTATATAGAAGCAGATTTAAAAGAAGATACCTCATACTTATTATATTTAATGCATCTAAAATTAGGATACTTAAAACAAATAGGAGAAGACATCTGTTACTCATTTGAAAGCAAAGAAAAAACAAAAGAAGTAACCCAAGAAGAACAGGAACAGATTTTAGCAAATAGAAAAAAAATTCAAGAAGAAAAAAATCCTGATCTTATCATGCATCATGTTACATTTCAAAAAGTAAAAAAATGATCTACAAAAGAATCTGTCAAACGTTACTATTTATATTCTCAAAATTAATAAAATGCGATATAATGAATATAATAAGAAAGGGTGAAGGAAATGAATATTGCAGATGCCATTATTTTATTGATTATTTTATTCTGTGGGACGATTGGAGCAAAAAGAGGAGTATTTAAACAATTGGTATCTACGATTGGTTTTGTATTAGTATTTGTTTTAGCATTTTATTTGAAAAATCCATTCGCAGAAGTGTTAAGCCTATATTTACCATTTTTTAAATTCGGAGGATTATTTGCTGGAGTAACTAGTATGAATATTATCTTATATCAAGTAATTTCTTTTCTAGTTGCAGTAGTCATCCTAGAAACCATTTTGAATGTATTAATTCGTGTAACAGGAGTCATTGAAAAATTTCTAAAATTAACGATTATTTTAGGAATTCCCTCTAAAATTTTAGGATTTCTAGTAGGAATTGTAGAAGGATTTGTTTTAGTTTTTATGATTTTATTCTTTTTAAAACAACCAGCTTTTCATTTAGATATTTTAAAAGAAAGCAAACTAACAAATCCAATTCTAAATTCTACTCCTGTTTTATCTCAAATATCTAGTAACTTCTTAAAAGCATGGAATGATATCTATGATTTAGGAAATGAATATTATGAACAAAAACTAGATACCAATCAATTGGATTTAAAATCTATTGAAGTGATGTTAGAATATAAAATTATTACCCCAGATTATGTGGTAAAACTAATAGATAATGGGAAAATTCAAATAGTGGGAATCGATCAAGTAGTGAATCGATATCGATAGGAGAGAAAAGAAAATGATAGAATTAACAACACAAAATTTTCAAGAAGAAGTCAAAAAAGGAACAGTATTAGTTGATTTTTATGCAGTATGGTGTGGCCCATGTAAAATGATGCACCCAATAATAGAAGAACTTGCGAAAGAACATCCAGAATTAAAAGTAATCAAAGTAAATGTAGATGAACAGGAAGAATTAGCAAGACAATATGGAATTATGAGTATTCCAAGTTTGCTTCTGTTTCAAGAAGGAAACTTAAAAGATCAGAAGATTGGCTTTACTGTAAAAGAAGATTTAGAAAATTGGATAAAAAAAGTATAAGTGAAAACTTATATTTTTTTTTGAAAAAAATACTTGACGAGAAAATGGGAAGATGTTACGATTATAATGTAATTGTACTATTACAAATAGTACAAAAGAGGAGCAAAATATGATTCAAATTAAAAACTTAACGAAAAGCTTTGATGGAAAACCAGTATTAGAACATTTGAATTGCACAATTCATCACCATTGCATCTATGGATTAGTAGGGGCAAATGGGAGTGGAAAGAGTACTTTGCTAAGATTAATCAATGGAATACTAAAACAAGAAGATGGAGAAATCTTAGTAGAGAAGGAATTCGCTTTTGATAATGAAAAGATCAAACAAAAGATGGTTTTTGTTCCAGATGATTTATTCTTTTATCCAAGTTATACGATTTCTGATATGGCTCATTTTTATCAAGCATTATATCCTACTTTTGATCAAGAGTATTTACGGGAATTAGTGAGCAAATTAAAATTAAATCCAGAAGCAAAAATCAGTAGTTTTTCCAAAGGAATGAAAAGACAGTGTGCTTTGATTTTAGCCTTAGCAACGAGAGCAAAATATTTTTTCTTTGATGAAACCTTTGATGGTTTAGATCCCGTGGTTCGAAATTTCTTTAAAAAACAACTTGCGAAACAAATGGAAGAAGACGATATCACGATTGTGATGACAAGTCATAATTTAAGAGAATTAGAAGATGTTTGTGATAATCTAGGACTTTTATATAAAGGTGGCATCTTATTTGAAAGTGATATTTCTACCATTAAAACCAATATGCATAAGGTACAAATTTCTTTTTTAGAGGATTTTGATCAAAAAAAATTTCCCAATTTTGAGATTTTATCATTTCATAAAGTAGGAAGTGTTGCTAGTATGATTATCAAAGATCCTGAAAATACAGCCTATCAAAAATTAAAGAAGATGAAACCAATTATATTAGATTTCTTACCTCTTACCTTAGAAGAAGTATTTATTTATGAAATGGAGGCATTAGGCTATGAATTTAATGAAATTCTTTAATCGAAACTATATGATAGAAAATTTAAAAAAATCGAAAGCAGTGTTAGCATTCTTAATCGGAATTGTTCCTATTGTTAGTACTTTTATTTATTTTGCTTTAAGAAATCAGAACAATATCCTAATCGTTCAATTAGAATCCATCTCAGCTGTTCACTATGTAGGTATCTTTTTGATTCCATTACTGTTATCCATTTCTTTATTTGACTATGTATATAAAAAAAGAAGTGTTGATTTTATTGGTTCTATGCCATTATCGAGAAAGACCATCTTTATCACGAATACGATTGCAGGATCACTTCTTTTGATGGCCATGGTATTATTGAGTGCCTTTGGAATTTGGCTAATCAATTTACTGATGGATTTTATTTTACCAGGAAGAATGCTTTTGGATTATATTGTAGTATGGACTTGTACTTATTTATTTTGTTTTATCTTAGCCAATCTAGCAATGAGCATATCAGGAAATAAAATAACCCAAGTAATTGTAACCATCTTATTATTCTTTCTTCTTCCTTTTTTACTTCAATTTAGTTATATGAAATTAAATCCTAGATATGGTACAGGTTATTATCCGATTACGATTCAAGAAGAAAACCAACAAGAAACCCAATTGAATTCTTATTTAGGAACTTCCGTAGAACATTTGAATCTTACCACTCCTTACCGTATGATTGGGGAAAATTTATTTGGAACTTCATTTCAATTATGGGATGTTATTGCTACTTGGAAAATGGTCATCCTTTCAATCGGAGGATTTTTCTTAGGATTATTCTTCTTTCAAAAAAGAAAAATGGAACACAATGAAATTACTTTTTCTAGTTTAAGAATTCACAATTTTGTCAAAACGCTTACTTTAATTCCTGTTGCAGTGGTTTTGGGAAATCTTGCGATAGAAACCAATTCTACCACTTTAAAAGTAGGATTTTTACTAATCCTTCTCGGTTATTACTATATCTATGATCTACTAACCCGAAGAACTCTTGCGGATTGGAAAAAAACATTGATTCATTTTTGTATATCGATTATTTTCTTATTTCCACTTGCTATCTTATTAGATGTAGGAAATCGTAATAATCGAGAAGAAGTAATCTTAAAAGAAGATATCAAAGGATATCAATTATCTTTGAATACGGAAGATGTCAATCCTATCAATTATGTAGAGGTTCAAAATCAAGAAACCATCGATATGATTACCAGTATGTTAGAAAAAGGAAATCAAACAGGAATCCAACATCAAGTGATTTTAAAGACAAAAGAGAAAGAATATCGTATATTAGCTTATTGGAACAAAGAAGATTTTACGAAAGTAAGAGAGCAAATCGAAAAAACAGAAAAAGTACCAAATCCAAATTCTCTTTTACTGAAAAATAAAATGTATGCTTTTTCTTTCTCTTTTGAATATGGAGATTTAGAATTTGTAACAGATAATGCTAAAATTTTAGAAGAAGCAAAAAAATCTCTTTTAAAAAACAGAAGTTGTGATACCAAATATAAATTAAATCAAAAAGGATATTTATATGCATATAGTCAAGGGCGTAATCAAGCCATTGTGGTAGATAGTTGTACTTCTAGTATTTTAAGTGACTATGTACAAGATATTTATGAAAAAGAAAGTCAAAAAGTTGCCCAAAAATTAAAAAAATTAACTCGTACGCAATTAAAAGAAAAAAATATGACGATATTGTTAAATTCTTATTATATGATAGAAGATCATTCCAATATGGATTATAATCATTTCTTTTCTACCATTTCTTTCTATCAAAAAGAAAATGAGATAATACAATTTATGAGAAAATATGATCAAGATTCTTTTGATATCACAAAAAGCTATATTGGGATTACGGGATATTTAGATGGAACTCCTTATTTGTATTATACGAATCGTACGGAAGAATTTATCGATATGTTTGATGATTTATTAGAGGTAGATACCAATGATATTAATTAATTTAGATTATCAAGATAGAACCCCTATCTATGAGCAGATTGTCAATACCATTGAAAAATATGTTGCCGTAGGAATTTTAAAACCAAAAGAACAAATTCCATCGATTCGAGAATTAGCTACTACGTTAGGGATTAATCCCAATACAGTAAAAAAAGCTTATGATATTTTAGAAAATAAAAAGGTTATTACTTCTTTTTCTACGAAAGGAACTTATATTTCTGATCAAACAGATGAAGTTTTAGAAAATAGAAAGAAAGAAGAAATGAAAAATTTAAAAAAACAAATAGAAGTTCTAAAAGGACTAGGAGTAACCGAACAAGAAATCATCAAAGTTATTCAGGGAAAATAGATGTTAGATAGAATAAGGAAAGAATGATATGGAAAGAGAAGTAGAATCAAAAAATAAAATGATATATATTATTTTGTCAATGATATTTATTGTAATGATTGTTTCTTTTGGAATAACAAAAATTATGGATTATCTAGAAAGAAGAGAGCAACAAAGAATTTTTGAAAGTAAAAATTTTAAAAGTGAAATCATTGAAAAAGAAGATGGATGGTATTATTTTTTAACTGTTGATAGACTCGAAATAGAAAAAGGTAAATTTACTTATCATTATTACTTAAATGGCTGTAATTTAAAATATGCTACATTAGATTATAGTTATGGAATTGTTGATAACGGTAGTGATAGTTATCATATTCCCATAAGTCCTCCTTCTTTAACAGGTTCTCATCGCTCTAAAAATAATAGTAAAACTGAAGGCGATGAGTTAAAAGAAATTAATGATTTCTTTAGTTCCACTACCTTAAATAAAAAAATAACTGTAGATGATTTAAATGAACTTGATCTTATTAATTTTAAAGCTGATGAGATTGTAGAGTTATGGAATCCTTTATATGAGCGTAAATTTTTAACGGAATATGGTAAATATACCAGTTTACCAGTATGCAATTTCAGTAAAACAGAATCCGAAACAAATTATTTTCAAGTAGGAGTTTTAATAAGCTACGGTTATATCGAACAAATTAGAATGGATTATGTAAATGAAAAGAAAGAATATTTAACCGATAAAATCGAAAATCAAACAGCAAGTGAGGATGAACAACAACTTTATGAAAATATTCAAAATATTGAAAATACAGTGATGGAAAAACAGTCTTTTGATGTAGAAGATAGCTATTCAGATTTAAAAAATGATAGTTTTTATACTCCATTATTTGATTTATTAAATCAATATGAAGCGAAAAAATAAAATGGTAAGAGAGGTATAGTTAATATGAAAAGAGAATCACAATCTAAAAATAAGATGATCTATATCGCGTTGTCAGTCATATTTATTGTAACTATTGTTGTTTTTGGAGTAATGAAAATTAGAAATTATATAATTGAAAAAAAAGAACAGGAAAAAATTGACCGAACCGTATTTCAAAGACAAATTTTGGAAAAGGATGATGGCTGGTATTATTTTCTAGATATCAATAGAACGGAACCTGAAATAGGACAATATCAATATTATTATAGTTTTAGTGGATGTAATTTAAAATATGAAACTTTGGACTATAGTTATACGATTGTGGATGATTTGCAAACTGGTGAAATTTTGCAAACAACACCAAGTACTCCACCTGCCTTAGCAACTTGTCGTATTTCTAAAAATGGTGAGAATGGAAAGACAGTGGCTGAAGAGACAGCACAAATTAATAAATTTTTAGAAAGAAAGCAGTTTCATGAAAAGCTTACTTTAGAAGATTTTAGTGAGATGAAGTTTGTAAATTTTGATTCCAATGATATTGTTACTTTATGGAATCAATTTGATGAAAAAAACTATTTTCACTATAAAGACTTCGGACCATATTCTAATTTAGCAGTTTGTAATTATAAGAAGAATGATTCTGAACAAAATTATTTTCAGGTAGGAGTAATGATGGGTTATGGATTGATTCGAGAAGTTAGAATTGATTATATCAATGAAACGAAAGAATATTTAACCGATAAAATTGAAAGCCAAACGGCAAGTAAAGAAGAACAACAACTTTACGAAAATATTCAGAATATGGAAAAAACAATCATCGAGAAACAATCTTTTGCAATAGAAGATAGTTATCCTGATTTAAAAACAAATAGTTTTTATACACCATTATTTGATCTACTAAATCAATATGAAGTGAAAAAATAAAATGGTAAGAGAGGTAAGTTAATATGAAAAGAGAATCACAATCTAAAAATAAGATGATATATATCGTGATGTCAATGATATTTATTGTAACTATCATTGTTTTTGGCACAATAGGAATTATGAATTATTTAGAATATAAAAGATTACATGGATTGAATGATCATATCATTTATCAAAGACAAATTATGGAAAAGGATGATGGTTGGTATTATCTTCTCGAGAGGGGTAGAACTGGAATTAAAGCTGATGATTATAAATATTTTTATAGTTTTAATGGATGTAATTTAAAATATGAAACTTTGGATTATAGTTATGCATTGGTAACAGATATAAAAACTGGGGAGATTTTACAAATAATTCCAAAAACTCCACCTACTTTGTCAGCTTATCGTCGTTCTAAAGATGGAAAAGAAGAGAAACCCATTTCTGATGAAATTGTGACGATTAATAAATTTTTAGAGAGAAAGCAGTTTCATGAACAGCTTACCTTAGAAGATTTAAGTGAAATGAAATTTGAAAATATTGATCCCAATGACATTATTACTTTGTGGAATCAATTTGATGATAGTAAATATTTGCATCAAAAAGACTTTGGACCATATCCTAATATGGCAGCTTGTAATTATCTAAAAAATGATTCTAGTAACAATTATTTTCAAGTAGGTGTAATCATGGGATTTGGATTTATTCGAGAAGTTAGAATGGATTATATCAATGAAAATGGCGAATATTTAACTGATAGAATCGAAACCCAAGTAGCTAGTGATGAAGAAAAACAACTTTATCAAAATATTCAAAGTATGGAACAAACAATCATCGAGAAACAATCTTTTGCAATAGAAGATAGCTATCCTGATTTAAAAGCAAATAGTTTTTATACACCATTATTTGATTTACTAAATCAATATGAAGCGAAAAAATAGGGGAAGTATATATGATTCAATGTAGTAATATTTCTAAAAGCTATGATAATCCCATTTTCCAAAATTTTTCTTATCACTTCGAAGAAACTGGCTTTTATGTTTTATATGGAGCAAGTGGAAGTGGAAAAACAACTTTATTACAGATTTTATTAGGAATTACTCCTTTTGACGGAAGCATTCGATATGGAAACAAGGAATACCGCAATCAAGTTGTTTTTGATGAAGTGCAGGAACAAATTGCTTATATTTCCCAAGATAATTATTTTATTGATTATCTTACCATGGAAGAAAATATCAAGTTAGAAACGAAAAAAGACAAGAAATCTATTGCAAATACTGCAAAATTATTAAAAATAGAAAACCTTCTTCAGAAATTACCAAATCAATTATCCGGAGGAGAAAGGCAAAGATTTGCTATTTTAGGGAATCTTTTAAAGAATAAGAAAATCTTTCTCATGGATGAACCAACTTCTAGTTTGGACCAAAATAATAAGAAAATTATTTTTGAAATCATTCAGAAATTAAAAGATAAAGTTTTGGTGATTTGTGCAACTCATGATGAAATGGTATTTGAATACACCAATCATATCATTGATTTTAATCATCTAGAACAATATCAAACGATAAAAGAAAATCATTCTAATTTTTCGATAGGCAAAAAACATGCTTTTTCAAATTTCTCTTGTTTTCTTTTATTTCAAAGTTTATGGAAACAAGTGAAAAGAAATGCGAAAAAAATATCATTTTTGTATATTCTTATTTTTACTCTAGCTTTGTTACTTTGCTTTGCTTGTACAGATTATCAATCGAAATTATTTTCTAGTTTAGTAAATGTTTATCATACCAACGCCATTCGAATCGATTGTTCGATTGATACAGGAAATTATTGTCAAGAACTTTTGTCAAAATATGATGTATCAGAAGTGGTTTATCATTATGTCAGAAATATTCCCACTAGTGAAGAAGTAGAGGGTTCTATCGTAAAAGATGATTTTCATTATGAATTAAAAATTTTATCCTTACCAACGAAAGAAAAAGATTTTTATCAAGCTCATGATAAATTATTATATGGAACTTATTTTTCCAATCCAAATCAAATTATTGTTGGATATCAAGAAGCATTGAAGTTAGCAGAAAAATATCAAGTAGAATTAGAGGAATTAATGGGAAGAAAAGAAGTATTCCTTTTACCAGATGGTGAGGATACTTTTGAAATTGTAGGAATTTTAAAACCATTGGATCAAGAAACCTCCTATTATTTTCAATCTGTTTTAGGTGTTTATCCATTTGATAATTACTATTATGTAAATGGAAGTTATTTGGAAAAATATTTATATGATGATGTTTTGGGGCAAGATGAACTAAATCCAGGAACTCGTTCTACTGCTTTAACAGTCTTTTTCGAAAATAAATATAGTTTTTTAGATTTCTATCATGATTACGAAAATAAGACTTTGCAAGAGGATTTGATTCGCCTTTATAACCCAGTTAGTAATTTTGTAGAATATGAATTAAATATGGAGACTGTTAGAATAGTCTGTTTCAGTATTAGCATCACCTTTTTAGTGCTAGCTATGATTTTCTACTTACAAATTCATAAAACTCAAAATGCTTATACCGATCATTATTATTGTATTTATCAATATTATGGATATAATCATAAAGAAATTAAATATGCAAGTATTGGTTATTTTGTTACTTATATTATCTTTTTATTAATTCTTTCTGTAATTTGTTCTAGTATTCTTTCTATGATAATCAATCAAATCGTTGTTTGGAAACATCTTCTTCCATTCCCTATATTTGTAGTGGATGGAAAGTGGATTTTCTTCTTAATCTTAATTTTAGGATTTGTTGCGATGTTAGAAGGAATTTATTTAAATTATATTCGTAAGAAAGATGGTTGGTATCAAATGTTGAAAGAGAAAAGTGATTTATTATGATTGAATTAAGAAAAATTACCAAAAAATATGATCATGTCGTATTAGATCATGTGAACTTAACCTTAAAAGAAGGAAATATTTATATTTTAAAAGGAATTAGTGGAAGTGGCAAAACAACATTATTTAATATTTTAGCAGGATTAGATAGTAATTATGAAGGAAAATATCTATGGAATAACAAAGATGTGAAAGAGATGTCTATTAAGGAACAAATTAAAACCGTCAATCAAATCTCTTATGTCTTTCAAAAAAGTTATTTGTTTCAAAAACTAACAATTCAAGAAAATTTAATATTTATCAAAAATGATTTGGCATTAATTCAAAAATATGCGAAACAATTTCAAGTAGAACATTTATTAAATCAAAAACCAGAACACTTATCTGGAGGAGAGAAACAGAGAATTGCTTTAATTCGTGCTTTGTTATTAGATAGTAAAATTATTTTATTAGATGAACCAACTTCCTCTCTAGACCCTAAAAATTCAGAAATATTCGTAAACTTTTTAAATCAAATAGAAAGGCAGAATAAGATTATCTTTATTGCAACCCATAAAAATATTTATGATACGATGGCAAATCAAATCATTCGAATAGATTATGGAAAGATCAAAATAGAAAAGAATGAATTAGTTTCTCATGAAGAATCAGAAGAAAAGAAAAAAATCAATCAGAAGGAAAATACTTGGAAAAATGATTTCTTGTTTGCTTTGAAAAGAAAAAAGAAAAGATTGATATTATGTCTTTTTGCCACAATTTTATTTCTTCTGATTTTGTGTTCTATTTCCTTAGTACTGAATTTTAAAAGAGAATATTTGAAAGTAAGATCAAAAACTTATCCTTTACATGTGATGTCTATTTTAAAAACAGAAACAAATTATTTAGAACCATATATTCAAAAAGAATATGATAATTATCAGATACAAGAAGAAAATTATAAAGCCTATATTTTATTGGAGGAAGAAGACTGTATTTTAACGGATCCTTCCATCTTACAGTATGGAACATATCCCAAAAATGATTCGGAAGTACTGGTAAACGAAGAGTTTGTACAAAAGATATTTCCGGGATTAGAATATCCGAATGTTTTGGGAAAAAAAATTACGCTAGCAAATAATCAATTTACGATTTCTGGTATTATTTTAAGTGGAGAATATGAAGATTATCATGTTTATCAAAATAATGCTTATTATAAAGAAATAGGAATTTTGTATAAAGATTCTATTAGTCCTGCCGTATTTGTGCCTTATGCAAAAATGAAAGAAATCGGAACGAAACAGGAAAATCAATATACTGTAATTACTATTTCTAAAGAGAAAGCTTTAGATTTCTATGAAAATACCAATTCTTTAGAAGGTGGTTGGCTACAGGGAAATTTACCATGGGAAAATATGTTATCGAACGAATATTCTTCCATCTATGCAATTTTGTTCCTGTTTGGGATTATTTTAATCTTTTCGATGTTTTTCATTTTCTTATTTGTAGTCAATAAAATTACTTTAGAATTATCTTATCGCCAAAGAGAATTTGGATATCTTCAGTTATTTCGTGTTAAACAAAAGAGAATTCTACGAATTTATTTAATAGATTATCTATTAGAAATTCTAGTAGCCATTCTATTAGGAATTCTTCTTTATCATCTTTTAGCTTTTATTTTATATATGAAATGGCATCTTAGTTTCTTTTTACCACCTATGATTTGGATTATGATTATTGGTATTTTATTTCTTTACTTTTATTTTTTGGTAAAATTACCAATTTCCAAATATTTAAAAAAGGATATTTTAGAATTAATTCATCATTAAATTTAGGATTCATTCTAGCGGATATATAAATATTTTTGTTTCTTGTTTTGATTCAGAAAAATATTACCATGTTTGTTCTTGTTTTATTGATATAAAAGATATTTAAAATAGATGGAAACAAATATCAAATAATGGTTAAGGTTACCGATTTTTTCCTTTTACATAAGATACTAACAGGAGGTATACTTATGGATAGTTATGAGAAAAATCAACGGAGAATGAAAAAACGCCAAGAAGAGTGGGAAGGAAAACAACAATGCTGGATGAGAGTAGTAGGAGTTATGGGTCCAACGGGACCAACTGGACCCCAAGGAGAAAATGGAATTCCTACTATTATTCTAGGAAGTTATAGTAATGAAGAAGAGTTAGTAGAAAATCATCCCACAGGAGAAATGGGAAATGCCTATATTGTTGGAGAAGATCTTTATGTTTGGTCCGTTTCCAATCAAGAATGGATGGATGTGGGATTGATTCGTGGACCACAGGGTGAACCTGGTCCGCAAGGTGTAGAAGGACCGCAGGGTGGACCAGGACCTCAAGGTGAAGAGGGACAACCAGGTATGCAAGGGATACGAGGGGAACCCGGTCCAACGGGGCCAACAGGACCCCAAGGAGAACCTGGGTTACCTGGAGAAGTAGGGGCAACTGGACCAACAGGAGCAAGAGGAGTAGACGGAAATAGTGTTACCATTTTAGGCTATTTTGATACCGAACAGGAATTAGAAACAACCTATCCTACTGGAACAGCGGGAGATTCTTATTTAGTTGGAGATGATTTATTTGTTTGGTCTAATGAGAATAAGAAATGGATTAATGTAGGAGTAATTCGTGGACCACAGGGGGAAAATGGAGAAATGGGACCAACAGGAGAAAGAGGAGAAACAGGACCGCAAGGACCAATTGGTCCAACAGGACCACGAGGAGAAGCAGGACCTCAAGGAATTCCTGGTAGGCAAGGAATTCCTGGCGCAACTGGACCCCAAGGAGAACAAGGCTTGCAAGGTCCACAAGGACCACAAGGTTCACAGGGACCACAAGGAATCCCTGGACCATTAAATATTCCTGTTGCTTATTTTATGACAACTTCTGCAGATTTAGAGGATAGAAGTTATTTGGTAGAATCTGATGACAATCTTCCTATTTCCTTAAAGATGATTGATACTGATTCTAATTTTTATCTCGATTCTCGAAATAATACTATTACCTTTTTCAAAGCAGGAATATATAAAATTGAATTTATGGCAATTGCCCGTCCTTCTGCGTCTATTTTAGCAAATTCTAATATTATTTCCATTGGAATTACCAAAGTAGGGGAACCTACTGTATATGCAGGAACTACAGTAGTAGGAAATTCTGCTCTTCCAACCATTGTTACTGGAAGTGGCATTATTAATTTACCATATGATAGAGAATGGTTTGAATTATCTAATTTAGGAAACAATACCATTATCATTGAAAGCCCATCCACTTCAGTACTTGCTACAGAATCTTCCTTAGTAAGTCCTGCAGTTACTGTTATGATTCAAAAATTACAATAAACAAAAAAACTCATTTGAGTTTTTTTGTTTTCTAGGAAACTTTTTACTTTTTTGTATAGAACTATTTTTTCTTCATATAATGAAATGAGAAGGAATGTAAAGTTTTGTAACAAGTAGCAAAAATCCTTTTTCGTTTTTAGAAACTGTAGTATAATGGAAAAAGAAATAGGAGTGATTTTATGCTAATCTTAACCAAATCTGTATTTGCGATTATGATTGGTTTTTTATGTTCTGTTGTACTAGGACTATTATTAATACCAGCTTTAAAAAGACTTCATGTAGGGCAAAGAATTAGTATATTTGTAGGAGAAAATCATCGAAAAAAAGAAGGAACTCCTACCATGGGTGGAATTATTTTTATTGTTGCGACTTTGTTAACAACTTTTCTTTTAATTCTTACTAATAAAATAGAGTATACAACCAATTTAGGAATTGTTTTAATTGTTTTTATTGGATATGCAATTATTGGTTTTTTAGATGATTATTTAAGTATTAAACGAAATAATAATGAGGGCTTAACAGAAGTACAAAAATTATTAGGTCAAGTAATCATTGCGTTAATCTTTTTCTATATGTATGTAAGAAATGGAGGACAAACGGCTTTGGTTGTTTCTACTCTAGGAATACATATAGAAATGGGTTGGGTTTATGGTCTTTTTATTCTCTTCTTGTTAGTAGGGGCATCGAATGCCGTAAACTTAACAGATGGTTTAGATGGATTAGCAGGTGGATTATCTGCTATTGCTTTTATTGCTTTTAGTTTAATTTCCATGGTAGTTGGGTTTGAAGATATGGGAATTTTTACTCTAATTCTATCGGGAAGTCTATTAGGATTTTTAGTATTTAATACCCATCCTGCCAAAGTATTTATGGGGGATACGGGAAGCTTGGCTTTAGGTGGAGTAATGGCTACAATTGCTGTTTTAACCCATCGTGAAGTAACGTTAGCTGTTGTTGCCAGTGTTTTTATTGTTGAAACTCTGAGTGTGATTTTACAAGTTATTTGGCTTTCTTTCTTTCATAAGAAATTATTCCTAATGACACCGCTTCACCATCATTTTGAAAAAATGGGATGGAAAGAACAGGATATCGTAAAATTATTTTGGGTCATTGGATTAGTTCTTGCTATGGGAGGAATTTTCTTCGGAGTTTGGTTATAAAATTACGAAAAGAGTGATGAAATGAAAAATCGAAAATTTGATGTTGTTCTTTTTATCGCTGTAATCCTTTTAATACTATTTGGACTTATGATGATTTATTCTGCTTCTTCGATTTGGGCGGAATATAAGTTTCACGATAGTTTTAAATATGTGAAACAACAAGCTTTATTTATTGGAATAGGAATTGCACTAATGTTTACAATATCGAAAATAGATTATCAATGGTACTATAAAAAGACAAACTTGATTTTAACTGTTTGTCTATTTTTATTAGTACTAGTCTTAATACCGGGGATTGGTAGTATCCGTAACGGTAGTAGAAGTTGGTTTGGAATTGGTTCTTTTGGAATTCAACCCAGTGAATTTGCTAAACTTGGACTTATTATTTTTACCGCCAAGTATTTATCTAACAACAATAAACTTCTAAAAGATATTAAAAAGGGAGTTTTGCCAATCTTACTCGTTTTATTTGCCGTATTTGGCCTTATTATGCTACAACCTGATTTTGGAACAGGAATGATTATTGTAGTCAGCATTTTAGCAATGTTATTTATTGCTGGAGTAGACATGAAGTTCTTTTTAGGATTAGGAGCATTAGGAATATTTGGAATTATTGGCTTAATCTTAATTGCTCCTTATCGAATGGATCGAATCACTTCTTTTTTAAATCCATGGAAAGACCCGCTAGGAACAGGTTTTCAAATTATTCAAAGTCTATATGCGATTGGACCAGGAGGATTGTTAGGACAAGGCTTTTTAAAATCTAGACAGAAACAATTTTATTTACCAGAACCACAAACTGATTTTATCTTTTCTATTATCAGTGAAGAATTTGGAATTTTAGGAGTCATTTTAGTTAGTAGTTTATTTTTACTAATATTATATCGAGGAATCCGGATTGCTTTACAGACCAAAGACTCTTTTTCCAAATATTTAGCTTTTGGAATGATTTTTCAAATATTAATACAAGCTGTGATGAACTTACTGGTAGTAATTGGTTCTATTCCGGTAACCGGGGTAACTCTACCGTTTTTAAGTTATGGAGGTTCTAGTCTGTTAATTACACTAGTATCGATTGGTATTTTATTAAATATATCGAGAAGGCAAAAATAAAAAGAAGTTACATTGCTTCTTCTTTTTCTAATTGTGTTTCTGTGGTTAAAGTTGGATAGTATTCAATAATATCGGAAACATGGCACTTTAAATAATTACAAATTCGTGCAATTACATAAATATCAATTTTGGTTAATTCTCCATGAAGGATTCTTTGAATTACTTTAAAATCAGTATCTGTTTCTCTCATTAACTTATTTTTACTAATTTGTTTTTTCTCTAGGAGATCATTTAGTTTAAATAAATAATATCCTCCTTCGATATATACTTTTACCATTCCAACACTTCCTATGGTAAATTTTACCAATTAATTTGTTTTATTGACTATTGGCTGTATAACCATTATAATAGAATAAAAGACGAGGAGATTTGTG
>CANRPT010000031.1 GCA_947632565.1 uncultured Bacilli bacterium
AATAGTTCTGGAATTGATTTTCAACTAGTTTATGCGGATTACCATTATTCACCCCTTACAATCTAGTACAGAGCGTATTTTATAAAAAGATTCCGATAAATTATTATTTTTTATAAACTCTTTAACACCAATTTTATCAAAAGCAAAAAATGATTGATATCGGGATAATTTAGTTTTATAATTTAGCATTCTTTCATATTCAAAAATGATATCCATAACATAACTTAATGGCATAGCACCATTATTTGATAATTCATTATTTAATAAATAATGAATTCCATGATGTGAAAGTCCTTTATCATAATATAGTATTGTAGAATTTAAAGCCTGATCTTTTAATTCATTTCCAAAATGAATATTTTCTTGTAATTTAAGTGTTTGCCCCTCATTTATTGTTCCAAATCTATCAACATGATATAGTTTCATATCATCAACTCCTACATAAACATAGTAACATATTTTTATTTAATATTAAAGCTAACTTTAATATCTATATTCTTATCTTCAAATATTTCTATTCTATCAACTAGATTAATTATAAGTTCTCTATTAGGTTCTTTCATGGATAAAAATTTATTAATATATTCTACTATAATTTTATTTTTAGATTTTTCATTTATTGTATCATTAATATTATCATTTAAATCATTATATTTTTTTTGCTTTATAGAGAGTTGATTTTCTAGTTGTAATTTAACTCTTTCAAATTGTTCTCCAGTAATTTTTTTATTTAACTTATCAATATAAATGTCATCTAAATTATCATTAATTTGTTTAATGTCATTATTAAGTATTTCTAGTTCTGTTTTATTATTAACTTTATTGTTTTTATCTAAATTTGATAAAACATTATTTTTAATTTTATCTTTGCTAATATAATTGAAACACATTTTAGTCAAGGAATTAATAATTATTTTTTCTAGCTCATCATAATTATTTGAATGAGTTGTGCATAACTTTTTCTTCCTATAAGTTCGATAGTAATTACAAATAGTATAACATCTATTATCTTTTTTTCTTCTGGATGTGATTGATATTCGATGTCCACAATCGCCACAATACAAAAGCCCATCTAATAAATAAATTTCTTTTTTTTCATTTCTTCCCTTATTTTTTGGTATTCTTTTTTGAACTTCATAAAATACCTCTCTATCAATAATTGCTTCATGAGTATTTTCTACAACAATATAATCATTAGCATTATTCTTAACAATCTTTTTCACTTTATAATTCACTTTGCTTCTTTTGTTTTGTACTAAATCACCTACATACATCCTATTTGTTAAAATATCTCTTATTGTCTTAGAATGCCACTCCCCATACCTTAAATGATAATGACTTTTCCATTCAAAACTATAATACTGAGCAGGAGTTTTTATGCCTTCATTCGTTAACTCTCTAGCTATTTTATAAAACGATAAACCTTCTAAGCACATATCAAATATTCTTTTAACAATACTTGCCTGTTCTTCATTTATAATTAGATGATTTTTGTCATTTTTATCTTGATCATATCCAAATGGTGTTCTACCTCCAACCCATTTTCCTTCTTTCATCTTCGCTTTTAAACTAGATTTAATCTTTTTAGAAATATCCTTAGCATACATATCATTCATTATGGCTTTAAATGGTGCTATATCATTATTAGAACTATCTAAAAATGTATCTATATTATCTGTAACTGCAATATATCTAACATTATGTTCTGGAAAATATTTTTCTATAAAATTACCAGTTCCAATATAATCTCTTCCAAGTCTTGACATATCTTTCGTAATAACCATATTTATTTTCCCAAGCTCGATATCTTTTAACAATCTATTAAAGTTTGGTCTATCAAAATTAGTTCCAGAATAACCATCATCAATATAAATATCATAAACTCTTAAATTATTCTCTTTTGCATATTGAAGTAACAAACTTTTCTGATTTGTAATACTTTCACTCATCAATCCCTTATCATCATCTTCACGGGATAATCTTATATAAAGACCAACATGATATACCTTATTGAAATTACTAATCAATTTCTACCTCCTTCTTGGGATAAATAAGTACATGATGATGGTATCTCATATTTTTTATTTTTACAAATCATTAGAATATATTTCTTTAGTTCTTTATTTAAAACTTTTATAAAAATATCATTCATATCTTTTTCTTCACTGAATATATAATTAATCTTGTACTTATCCATAATTAAGCACCTCACTTAAACTTATGGATAAAATGTTAATTTTAGTAATACTAATTGTATAATCATGAAACTACACATTAATTTAGTATTACTTATAAACATTTACTTTCCTTAAAGAAAATAAAAATCATCCTATATTCAGATTTTAATTGAAATTTATAGGATGATAATTTTTCTAATTATTTTCTTCTATTTCAAAATTTAATAATTCTTCACAAGTTTTTTCAAACAAATCTTGTTCATGTTTTATGGTATCAATTAAAAACATTTTATCATTTTCATATTCTTTTAACCCTCTCATATAATAAGGTTTATCAGTATCTAATACAATAAATGGCATAATGTTATTTCTTAAACATTCTTTAAACATTATAATTCTGCCTACACGCCCATTTCCATCTCCAAAAGGATGAATTCTTTCAAATCTAAAATGAAAATCAACTATATCTTCTAGAGTAATACTACTTTTAGAATTATATTCTTTTAATAATTTTTCTATTTCTTTTTCAACATCATTTGGTGCTGTTGTATTAACAGCATTAACAACACCTATAATATTAGGAACAACTTTAAATCCACCAACATTATATCTAGGATTTTCTTCATCACTAGTATTTCTTTTTAATATCTTATTCATTTCAATTATCATATCTTTCGTTAAGAATTCATCTACATTATCTAACATATAATCAAATAATTTAAAATGATTTTTAGATTCTGTTAAATCATCCAATTTTATTAAATCATCACTTTTAGGAATAAATGAAGATGTATCAAATATTGCCTCTGTTTGATCACTAGTTAATCTACTGCCTTCAATTTTATTTGAATTATAAGCAAAATTAACTTGTGAATAATGATATATATTTCCCTTAAATTTAGATTGCTTTTGTTTCATTAATTCATTTTTTATTTTAGTTATATTCATATTATATATCCTCCAGTAAAATATTAACTCCTGACTCACAATGCTTAAAAAATTCTTCAACAGTTATATGATATCTTGGTTTTTTATATTCATGTAATACAAGATTTTTTGAAAAATAATCGTTATTTAACTCGTGTTTGATAAACTTATTTCTTATATCTAATAACATTTTTTTCAAAGATTCATATTCATGTATTCCTCTAAATTTTTCCCATGAGTGTTCGAACCAATAATATTTATTGTTCTTTTCAAAGGTTAAGAAGGTATGCGTTGGACATTTATCTCCATCATAATAAACTAAAAAATACGTTTTTATATTCCAATCGTTTCCTTTAAAATAATACCTTTCAAGTTCTACCTGATCCCAACATACACCAATTTTATTATTTATAACTTCATTTGGTGATTGTAAAACATAATTATTTGAATATGTTTCATCTACAAAATTATGTTTAGTGTTATTTTTGTCAATCCAACCATATTCAATATCTTTCATTAGGTTCATAATTTCTAATTCATTATAATAATTCCATATATTAAGTTGTCCTTTTGCTTTAATTGGTGTTTCTAATGGTGTTATATCATTTAGTATCCATGCGTATCTTCCTTCTTCATATTTTCCACAAATATACTCTTGATGATTATTTTTTTTCATATTTTCTACATATTCTTTTGTCATATAAACACAATCCACTAAATTACATTTACAAATAATATTTCCAAAATTTAATGGAACATCATTTACCAATGCCATAAATTCTTTATCTTCTTTCCAATCCTTAGGAATTTTAGTGGCACTAGCATGAATGTATAATTCACCTCTATAATCTGTTTTCCAACTTCTTGTTTCAATTAATTTTCTTTTTTCTTTTATCAATGTTGCACAAGGTTCTGTTAAACTTAATACTTTCATTGTGAATCACCACAAATATTATATCATAGAAAAAGACATTTCTTATCAAAATGTCTTTAGTTTGTACTTATTTTAGTTTATCATAAATTATCACACATGTGGAACTTCGTGTACGATAGTACGATTTACAACTCTTTCTTGCATTGGTTCAATAATGGGATTTTGCATTCCTCCACCCATTGGTGGAACCATTCCTCCCATTTGTGTATTTTGCATATCGATGTTCATATCAACATCCATATTCTCTGCATTAAAAGTGTTGTTTACTTCATTTTGTCTATCATAACAACAATTTCTAAACATAGTTTTCTTTCCTCCTATCTAGTTTATAGTATGAAAAAAGAAAACAGCGTAATAATGGATTGGCCTAGGAAAAAGAAAATTAAAAACTTATTATTTTTCTTTTTGAATTATTTTTTTCTGAATCAAATAATTCTTTCTTTAAGGAATTCATACAACTCTTTTCCTCTATAGAAAAGAAATTACTTTCCAATGTTAATATTAGTTCTTTGGCTTCAATTATGAATTTTAATATAAGAGTTTCATCATTCAATAGGCTATTTATTTTTAGATAAATAAGATAAGGATATACGCCTAAAGAAGGTTTTTTATTTTTCTTATCATAATAAAAATGATTTTTTCTAACCAAAAATTCATTTTCAAAATCAGTTCCATCATCCTTCCATTTTAATTCGCTGATTGCATCACTAAATTGAAGATTAACATTGTATTTTTCAATGAAACTAAGATGATTTCCTCTGATAAATTGATTTAGTTTTTCTAATATTATACTCAATTCCCAACAACTAATAGCTTCCATACTAAAATATTTTTTTTCATAATTTATTAATGTAGAAATCAAATATTCTGCAGGAATCATAAGATCTCTTGGCATCTTTTTTCCCCCTAAAATGGCATTTTAAAATTTCCAGAAGACATTTGCTTCATCATTTTTTTCATTTGATCAAACTGCATTAATAATTGGTTCACTTCTTGTACAGAAAGTCCACAACCTTTTGCAATTCTCGTTTTTCTACTTGCTTTAATGATATCAGGATTTTTTCTTTCTTTGGGAGTCATCGAAAGAACGATTGCTTCTACATGAGCAATTTGTTTTGGATCAATATTCACATTGGTTAATCCCATCTTTTTAGCACCAGGTAACATTTTAATTAAATTTTCTAATGGTCCTAATTTTTTAATTTGTTTCATTTGTTTTAAAAAATCTTCTAAATCATATTTTCCAGATTGCATCTTTTTGGCTGCACTCATTGCTTCTTCTTCATCAATGACTTCTGTTGCTTTCTCAACAAGAGAAACAATATCTCCCATTCCTAGGATTCTTCCTGCCATTCTTTCTGGATCAAAACTATCTAAACCATCTAATTTTTCACTAGTTCCAATAAACTTAATGGGAACATTGGTTAAATGACGGACAGATAAAGCTACTCCACCCCTCGTATCACCATCTAATTTCGTTAAAATAACCCCTGTTAATGATAAACTTTCATGAAATCCCGTAATGACATTAATCGCATCTTGCCCCATCATAGAATCAATGACCAATAAGACTTCTTGCGGATTGATTGCTTTTTCAATATTTTTTAATTCATCCATTAATTCTTCATCAATATGGAGTCTACCTGCTGTATCAATTAATACATAATCATAACCATTTTCTTTGGCATAAGAAATTGCCTTTTTACTAATTTCTACCGGATCTTTTTTCCCTTCTTCATAGACTTCTATTCCTAACTGCTTCCCAAGTTGTTTTAATTGATCGATAGCAGCAGGTCGATAAACATCACAAGCAACTAATAATGGCTTTTTACCATGTTTTTTTCTTAAAAAATTCGCTAATTTTCCAATCGTAGTAGTTTTACCAGAACCTTGTAATCCAACTAACATTAAAGTAGCAGGATTGCCATTCATAGAAAGAGGACTACTTTCTCCACCTAGTAATTCCGTCAATTCATCTTTCACAATTTTCACAAATAAATCTCCGGGTTTAATACTTTTTTGTACTTCTTCTCCTAAAGCTTTTTCTTTTACTGTATTGGTAAATTCTTTGACAACTTGATAATTGACATCTGCTTCTAATAAAGCAAGACGGATTTCTCTCATCATATCTGAAATATTATCTTCTGTTATTTTTCCATAACCTTTTATTTTATGAAGTGCATTTTGTAGTCTATCTCCAAGTGATTCAAACATATTATCCCTCCCATAAACTATTACTATTATACAAAAGAAAAAAGAAAAAAACTAGTAAAAACTAGTCTTTTCTAGGAATTACTTGCCCATGTTGCTACCACATCACAACTACTACTTTGTGGCATAGGATTAGGCATCTCTAATCTCGCAATTAATGGAATCTTAAATCCAGAACCAAATACTAAACAATTTCCAACTTGAAGAGATTTTTGTTTTTCAATCGTATCTTCGGTAATATTTGGAATCATCTTCGTAATATATTCAATATCTCTAGGGTGACTCATTTTAAAAATAATAAAATTAGAACATTGAGAAATTACGGTATCTGATAAATCTACTGGTCTTTGACTGATTAAAGCCATAATCACTCCATATTTTCTTCCTTCTTTTGCTACACGGTCAAAAATATTATACCCAAATAAGAATTCATCCGTATCTTTTTGTACATAGCGATGGGCTTCTTCTAATAAGATATTAAAAGGAATACTACCTCTTTTTACCTTTCTCGATAAATCAAATAATAGTCTAGTAAAGATTTTTACGATAGCTTTGGCAAATACATCATCTACATCTTCTAGATTGATGTTTACAATTTGATATTTCTTTCCATCTTTAATAATTAAACTACTAATAAATTGATCTAGTTTGACAAATTCTTTATAATCAAAAAATTTACGATTAGGACCAATTACTAATTCATGTAATTTTACTTTTAAAGTAATAGCATCGGCATAAACATTTTCATTTCTTAACCATCCTTCACTAATTAAAGCAAAATTCAAAGCTTTTTCTACATCTTCAATGGTAAAATAGTTTGCTTCTAATGGTTCATATTGATTTAAATCAGGTCGAATAAATTTGTTGACATATTCTGTTAATAATACTCTTTCTGAAAAGTTGTCTGTAGAATCAATCAAGAAACATTCTTGTAGTTTTCTTGTATATCCAATTCCTTGTACGGTTGCATTTAAATTAAATGCTTCTGTAGAGCAGGTATTAAATAGAGAAAAGATTTCATCTCTTTTACTAGCAGAACCTTGATTCGAATAAAGAATGGTCATGATTGCGCTAGCAATTAAATGATTTTGATAATCCACTGCTGTAGCATCCGATTGAGAGAAAATACGAACTAGTTTCATCGTTTTTTCCATAATAGAAAGTTGGGTATGCGTTGTTGCTTGTAACAGTAAAGCCATATCTTCTAGATTTAATAACCAAATTGGAATCTGTAACAATTCTCCGGGATAAGGACTATTTTGATTGGTTGTAATAAAACGATAGTGATAATTAGGATTAATGGAGTTCATATTAGAGAATGCAGTATAATATTCACTAGAAGAATCAAAAATAAAGAAATTAGAACGAAAGGGGATAAAATCTGGATTTTGAAAAATATTTTGAATAAGTCTAGCAATTCCACAACTTTTTCCACTACCAGTATTTCCAATAATTCCAATGTGCTTGCTAAATAGCTCATTTAATTCTACATAAATTTTTTTAGAATTATAAAAGGGGCTTTCTCCTACTAGCATATTTCCTCTTTTGTATTCTCCTACAATATAACTTAACTCACTATCTGTTAACATACGAATTTTTGCTGTTAAACTTGGTTTTCTTAAAATTCCTCCAATAAATTTCCCATTTACTAATTCCCCTAACATTTTTGCTTTTACATGGTCTGGATGCATTTCTTTTATTTCTGCTAAAATTGCTTTTTCTTGGTCTTCTAAGATGATTGGCATATTCATGATATCTCCTTCAACAGCTTGTCCCTCTACTAGTTTAATATCAACCTCTGTATCCCCTATATAAATAATCTTTTCAAACATGTTACCCCTCCATTATTTCTTCTATTTTCTTTTTTAAATCATTATCAACATCTTTTAATACTTCTTTTAATTTGATAGTTTTTTGGTAAAGTCCTAAGACATTTTCATAAAACTCTAATTTTTCTTCCACAATTTTAATTTGTCCATATACTGCATTTCTACTAACATGATAGTTTTCACTAATTTCTGATAAAGAATAATCTTGAAAATAGTATGCTTCAAAATATTCTTTTTGCTTTTCGGTAAATAGTTTTGCATAATAATCGTATAAATTATTAAAATAAATTTTTTTATTCATCCTATCACCTACATCATATCTTTAAATAACCCATAGATATAGGCTTCAATATCAAATGGTTGTAAGTCTTCTTTGGCTTCACCAAGACCAATATATTTTACGGGGATATTCACTTCTTCTTTAATGGCTAACACAATTCCACCTTTTGCAGTTCCATCTAACTTCGTTAACACAATTCCTGTAATATTCGTAATTTCTTGAAAACTTTTGGCTTGACTAATTCCATTTTGACCGGTTGTTGCATCGATTACTAGTAAAGTTTCATGAGGTGCCTCTGGAATGAAAGAGGCAATCACACGATTGATTTTTTCTAATTCTTTCATTAAATTCACTTTATTTTGTAATCTTCCTGCTGTATCAATCAACACTACATCATAATTTTCTTCTTTGGCTTTTACGATACCATCATAAACAACGGAAGCAGGATCACTTCCTTCTTCTTTTCCAAAGAAATCAACTCCAATCTTTTCGCTCCATTCTTTTAACTGTTCTACTGCCCCAGCACGAAAAGTATCTCCTGCCACCAATAAAACTTTTTTTCCATTTTCTTTCATCTGCCAAGCAAGTTTTCCAATGGTAGTGGTTTTTCCTACTCCATTTACTCCTACCAATAATAAAATAGTTGGTCCTGTTGTATTAAAATGAATTTTACTCTCTAAAACTTCTTCATCTACATAAATAATAAATAACTCATCCACAATGATTTCTTTTAATAAATTAGGATCTTCTATTTTTTCTTTTCTGACACGTTCACGTAAGCGATCCATAAATTTCATGATCGTATTTACTCCAATATCTGCCATAATTAATATTTCTTCTAATTCATCAAAGTAAGCATCTGTTATTTTGGAATAACGTGATGTTAAAGAAATTAAATTAGAAACAAATCCTTTTCTACTTTTGGTTAATCCTTTTTCATAAACTTTTACGGATTTTTCTTCTGCAGATTTTTTTTTCACTTCTTGTTTTTCTTCTACCATAGAAGTATCTTCTTCTTGGTTGATTTCTATTTCTTTTTTTTCCTCTGTTTCTTTCGAAAACATATTTTTAATCTTACTAAATAGTCCCATATCCATCCTCCTGTAATATGATATTATTATATCAAAGTTTTTCTTTCTATTCTATGATTTCATATTATTTTTCAAAAAAAATACCAGATTAGTGGTATTTACTTTTTTAAATATTTTTCTTTTCCTATATCAGAAAGGTAATTACTATTGGAAATTTTATCTCGAATCGTCATCATTTTTTCTTTTACTTCCTCTTCCGTCAAGCAGAATTCTTCTTTTAATAATTCTAAATAGGAATAACCTTCTTCTATATATTGTGACATTCTTTCTAAAAAATACTGTTCTTCGGTCGTTAACATAAAATAGTTTTGAATAAAGTTATTTTCATAAGAAACCTCTTTTTTTTCACTTTTTACTGTTCTTTCTATTTTTTGAAAATCTATTTCTGTTTTTTGTGAGTTGATAAAAAGTTTACAATATTTTATTAGATATCGAAATAAGGTTCCATAAATTGCATCAGTCAATCCAAAGTTAATCAATAATGATCCACATCGATTGACAAGAATATCTAAAATAAAATCATATAAATCGGAATAATCTAATGATAAGTTTTTATATTTATTATAGGTATATTTTGCAGTATGTTCTACTATTTTTAATATGAATTCACTGTATTGGTTCATTTGTTCACTCGTACAAGGAATATAATCCCCTACCCAAATATAGCCTTGTTGTTCTATCGTCTGATAAATTATTTTTGTATGTTCTTTAGAATGATGACATACGATATGCTCTAAAAACTCATCATCATCTATTTTTAAAGAAGAAGTTAAATCTAGTAATTGTTGGCGATTATAGATTTTATTATATTGATTTGTTAATTTTAAATATAAAATAACATTAGCATAAAATTTAGAGTCGGTTATCTTTTCTCTTTCCAGTTTCAAAATAGATACAACTTTTTTATAATTTAATAATAAACTAGGGAAAGATAATATCATTTTAATATCAACCATATTTTCTTCTAATAAGTGGATAATATCTTCGATTTTCTTCTTTTTTCCTCTTGCTAAAATAGAGGGGCAAGTTCTTAATAATTCCAATAATTCCTTTTTCTTTAATAAGTTGATAATATCTTCGATTTCTTGCTTTTTTCCTTTAACTAAGATTGTTGGACATCGCATAATTAAATCCAATAAATGGTAATGATTTAGTATTTCTAATATTTTTGAAATATTATCCATATCAGCATTTTTGCATAAAGTAGAAATTCTTTTATTTAAAAATTTATTTATCTCATCTAGGGAAAAGTACTGTAATAAAATTTCTTTTAACTGTATCTTGGTAATCATATTATTTTCTCCCCTTCCTTTTTTATTGGGATATATTATACTATCAATTGACAGAAAAAACAACATTTCATGGCTAAACACATAGACAAAATAAAAAAAAAAGTGTATACTTGATACCAGTTAGTTCTTATAACTTGAACTTAAGAAAGGAGAAAAATTTATAAATGAAACCTAACTCAGAAACAAAAATTATTGTTTTGGGTGGATTAGGAGAAGTCGGGAAAAACATGTATTGTTTAATGCATGAAGATGAGATTATTATTATTGATGCGGGAATTTGTTTTCCAGAAGGAGAACTTTTAGGGATAGATTATGTCTTACCTGATTATACTTTTTTAAAACAAAATGAAGAAAAATTGAAAGCTTTAATTATTACGCATGGTCATGAAGATCATATAGGGGCTATTCCTTTCCTTTTACAGGAGGTAAATATCCCAGCAATTTATGCACCCAAACAAGCAAAAGAATTAATTTCTATAAAATTAGAAGATCGTAACATTCGTTATGATTCTTTATATGCTTATACAGACCAAACAATATTAAAGTTTAAACATTTTGAAATTGAATTTTTTAGAACGACGCATTCAATACCGGATTCTCATGGAATCTACTTAAAAACAGAAAATGGTAGTGTTGTTACTACTGGAGATTTTAAATTTGATTTGACACCAATTGGACCAATGGCTGATTTACATAAGATGGCTGAACTAGGAAAAAGAGGAGTCGATTTATTAATTAGTGATTCTACCAATGCTTTAAACGAAGGAATGTCTATTAGTGAATCAAAAGTGGATAATGCTTTAGCAGATATTTTTGATACTTATACATCAGATCGTATTATTATCGCAACCTTTGCTTCTAATATCTACCGATTAAAACATATTGTAGAAACCTGCTATAAACATCATCGTAAAATTTGTGTATTTGGAAGAAGTATGGATAATAACATTAAGATTTCTATTGAAGGTGGATATATTAATCATAAAGAGATTATTATTACTCCGGAGGAAGCAAAAAACTTAAAACCAAGTGAATTATGTTTATTGTGTACAGGAAGTCAAGGAGAACCTTTAGCTGCTTTATCTAGAATGGCAGATGGAACTTTTAAACAGATTTCCTTACGTCCAGGAGATATCGTTATTTTCTCTTCTAGTCCAATTCCGGGAAATGCGTTAAGTATTTCTAGAACAATCAATAAGTTGTATTTAAAAGGAGTCAAAGTCTTTACCAATACTTCCTTAAGTGAACTTCATACTTCAGGGCATGCTAATCAGGAAGAATTAAAATTAATGATTCGCTTAATTAATCCTAAGTATTTAATGCCATTTCATGGGGATTATCGAATGTTAAAAAGACATGCTAATTTAGGAGTAGAATGTGGAATTCCAAAGGAAAATACCTTTGTTTTAGAAAACGGTGAAATCTTACTTTTAAAAAATCACGTGATTACCAAATCGAAAGAAAAAGTATCTGGTGAAGACATCTATGTAGATGGAAATCGAATTGGAGAAATTGGTAGTGTTGTACTAAGAGATCGTAAAATTATGGCAAACGATGGTATTTTAGTAGTCATTGCGAATATGAATTTTGAAAAAAGAAATTTATTAATTCGTCCTAATATTACTACTCGTGGTTTCATCTTGGTAAATGAAAATGAACAATTAATTAAAGAAATTGAAGAAATTGCTTACCAAACTCTGATTGATCGATTACAAAATTCCAACGATGGTATCAATGAAATAAAAAGTAAATTAATTAGTGATTTAATTAATTTTATTGAAGAAAAGACAGGAAGAAGACCTATTATTTTACCAATTTTAATTGATGTTAAAAAATAATATCCGCGTTTTTGCGGATATTATTTTTTTACCGAAAAGAATGTAAGGAAAAAATTTCATTTTTATGAAATAAGGTGTGGCACGAGATAGAAATAAAATATATTTTTACTCTACTTTGGTTTCTACTTCACGAGTACTTGAAGCAGTTACCTTATTTTGACTCCACTCACTCCATTCTCCCCAAATGGTTCTTTTACAAGTTTTATAACAAGTTTGACAACATTTATCTGGTTCGTTAAAATTATAGCCACTAGGGCATGTTTGATTTAAACTTGCTTGATTAGAAACAACACAGTTACAAGCATATGGTTCACATTGATAATTTTCAATTGTTGCATCACGATAACGATAATAAGTTTTTCCTTGGATGTCCATCACAATAATTTTTCTTTGTTTTTCCGTATAATTTCCAACTTTATCAAATGCAGTATAAGTAACTGTATACTCTCCTGGAATACTAGTATCAATAGTATCTGGGACAACTACATAACTACTGTTCAATCCAGATAATTCATCATAAACATTTACACCATTTCTTAATGAAAAATTGCTTCCCAGTTGTACTGTAGTTGTTGCCTCAAAAGTAATAATAGGATTATCTTTATCAATATTACGAATTGTAACTGGAACAAGATTACTTTCTTTTCCATTGATATCTTTTACACGAATCATAAATTCCCCATTAGTTAGAACTTCGTAAGTATTCGATTCTTGATAATTTTTTCCTCCATCAAAAGAATAAGCACTTATTTTCCCGTTCTCGTCTAGGACGGAGATACTTACATTTCCACTTGTCCAATCTGTAGTAGATATGGTATATCTAGGGTAATTAATTAATGGTCTACTTTTTATTTCTAAATCATAAAGATAGCCAAAAACACCAATCATAATAACACTAAATGCAATAATTCCTACTAAAATATTCTTTTCCGTTTTATGATTCTTTTTTTCAAACTGTTCCATATTATTCCTTTCATCAAATCCTATTCTGTATCAACTATACCATAAAATGATAAAAAATGAAATAGTTAAAATAAAAGAAGAAGCTTTATCTAGCCTCTTCTTGTGCTCTAGTTTCACGAACTACTGTAATTTTAATCGTTCCAGGGTATTGCATCGTTGTTTCAATTTTTTCTTTAATATCACGAGCAATCTTATGTGCTGTTAAATCATCAACTTCTTCTGGAATAACAGCTACTCTTAATTCTCTTCCTGCTTGCATTGCAAATGTTTTTTCAACACCTGGAATATCGTTTCCAATTGCTTCTAACTGTTCTAATCGTTTAATATAATTTTCTAACGAATCATTTCTAGCACCAGGACGTGATGCAGATAAACTATCAGCAATTGCTACAATAACGGAAATCATACTTGTTGCTTCAGTATCTCCGTGATGAGAAGCAATAGCATTTATAACAATATCATTTTCCTTATATTTTTTGGCTAAATCAATCCCAATTTCAACGTGGCTTCCTTCCATCTCATGATCAATTGCTTTTCCAATATCATGCAATAATCCAGCACGCTTTGCTAAAGTCACATTTTCTCCTAATTCACCAGCAATTACACCTGATAAATGAGCTACTTCCAAAGAATGTTGTAACGCATTTTGTCCATAACTTGTCCTAAAATGTAATTTTCCTACAATTTCAATTAATTCTGGGTCCATCTTGGTAAGACCTAATTCAAATAAAGCATTGTTTCCATATTCCATAATTTTAGCTTTCATATCTTTACTTACTTTATCATATACTTCTTCAATTCTAGTAGGATGAACTCTTCCATCTTTTAATAATGTTTCCAAAGTAACACGAGCTATTTCTCTTCTTAATGGGTCAAAGCTGGAAAGTACAACAGCTTCTGGTGTATCATCAATAATTAAATCTACTCCAGTAATTGCTTCTAAAGTACGAATATTTCTTCCTTCTCTACCAATAATTCTTCCTTTTAAATCATCATTTGGTAGACTAACTACTGTTACTGTTTGTTCATTTGCGATATCTGCTGCAAATTTTTGCATCGAAGAAACTAATAGATCTTTTGCTTTTTTATCTACTTCTAGTTTTGCTTCATTTTCTCTTTCTTTGATATAAGAAGCAATTTCCATAGACATTTCTTCTTTCACTTTTGTCATCACTAATTCTTTTGCCTTTTCACGTTTCATTCCTGAAATTTCCTGTAATAAATCAAGTTGTTGTTGTTTAATTTCTTCCACTTTCACTTGCTCATCTTGGATTTCTTTTTGTCTTTCAAAAAGTTTGTTTTCTCTCTCATCTAAGGTAGATTCACGTTTTTGATATAATTCATCACGTTTATCCATATTATGTTCACGTTGTATTAATCTTTCTTCTGACTCTTTTAATTCTAATTTTTTTTCTTTGATTTCCTTATCACAATCTAATTTTAATTTATGAATTTCTTCTTTCGTTTCTAAAACGGAATCTCTTTTTACTTTTTCTGCATCTTTTTTGGCCTTTTCCATATAGGCTTCAATCTTTTTAGATGCATTATTTTCACGGATAGAATTGAAAATGACATTCAAAACAAAACCAACTATTAATCCAACAATGACTAGTAAAATGGAGACAATAATACGATCCATAACATCCTCCATTTCTTTTCTATATGTAAAATTATTACTTAATTATACATCTATTTATATTGTAAAATTAACGAGAAAATATGTCAAGTTTTATTTTGAAAACCAGCCAAAAAGAGTAAATTCGAAAAAAATTTCTTCGCAAAGAAAATTTGATATAATGCTACCATAAAAAGGTAGGTT
>CANRPT010000032.1 GCA_947632565.1 uncultured Bacilli bacterium
CCGTTTATATTAAATAGGACATTTTAACTTATAAACGGATTCAAAAAAGCGGACATTTTAACTTAAAAGTCACATTTTTCATTTCTTTTTATTGAATTCTCCTATTTTTCTTGGTATAATTACTTTAACAATAGGGAGGATGTACTATGGAAACAAATGTAACTGTTATTTCTGCTTTAGAAAATGAAAAGGCAATCGATTTAATTCAAAGAATGTTAGAAATGAAATCAGAAACTCAAAAAGAGATTAAGTGTGTTTTAGGTGGATGTGAATTTACAACAGAAGGTTCTAATACTTTAGAAGAAATGCTAGTTCATAATAGCACTTCTATTTTTCAAAATTTTGAATCTTCTAGGGAAGAATTATTAAATACTCCTGAAATGCAACAAGTAATTGGAAGCTTTCAAAATGGTGGACGTGGAAAACGATTTGAAACGGCTACTGCAGAAGATAAAAAGATTGCTAGTCGTAATTTTGAACGTGAAGCTGAGTTTAGAAAGAAAAGACAAGAATTAGAAACATTAGATTATTCTAATGCTAGCAGTGTACTTAGTTGGTTAAATTCTATTGCAGAATATATTAACGATCATGATTTACATTTACCTGTTTCTAATGAATTTGCAGAATATTCCACTATTTCCAATTATATTGTTAAGAAACTAGAAGAAAAGGGTTATCATACAGTAGAAAATAGTCCTATTGAAAATATGAATGATTACTATAAAAAATTAATCTCTTACTATTTAGATGATTTAGATAAATACCAATTTTTTGCTTATCAGTATGCTATGAATTCTAACGAAGAAAAGAAAGAAATGCAACAAGTAGCAGAGGTATCTTATCATACTGAAATAGAAAATATAGAATTAGAACTTCAAGAAATACAGAAAAGAAAGAGAAATGTTAGAGGAAACTTTAATCGAATTGTCGGCATTGAAAAAGGGCTTATAGATGAAAAAGGAAATAAACTAGAAAGTTTTGATTCTAGAAAATCAAAAATCGCAGAGCAAATCAAACAATTAGAAGAAGAAAGAGAAAAACGAAATGAACAATTCAAACAAAGTAGTAATTCAGTAGTTGAACCACAACCTGTTACTCAGACTCCGGAACCAGCTTCTATGAATTTTTCTAATGCTTCTGTAAGTGATCAAGAATTTAGATTTCTTAGTTCTATGATGGCCATGAATCAAATGAAGCAACCAGAAAATAATGTAAAATCAGAAAATCAACAAAAGGAAGAAAATACCGTTTCTTCACAACCACAAAATCCATTTAGTAATCCAGAATCTCAACAACAGTTACAGTTTTCTAATTCTTTCATGGCTTTAAAAGAAAAAGAACATTTTGAAAATATGGATAGGATTAATAAAGAAATAGAAAATTTAAAACAACAATCTATCGCTTTAGAGAATGTACAATCGACTCTTATCATGAGTTTTAAACCAAAGAAAGATTCTTTAAAACGTACTTATGAATCTTTGAAATTAAAGGAACAAGAATTAAATGAAAAGTTAGCACAATTAAAACAAGGAACTACTACTACTTTAGAAGAACAGGAAAATGAAAATATACAACCTTCTCAACCAGAAGAAAGTGATTTACCTGAATTACCAGTACCAGGGTCAGTACAAAAAGATTCTAATCAAGAATATTATCAGAGATTAGAAGAAGTTGCTCAAGAAGGAAATATTTTCCAAGATGAAAGTAAAAATCGAACTTTTAAAACACAAGTAGCAAATGAAGAAGAAGTAGAAAATTCATCTCATTTAGAAAATATTCCGGTTCCAGAAGAGGAAATAGAATTACCAGATCTTCCTACTCCTTCCAAGGATTCTTTCCATATTGCTCATGTTATCCAATTTATTAAAAAAGCATCTAATCATTTAATTGCGAAAGTAAGAAGTAAGAAAGCTGTTCAATCACAAAATGAGGTATTAAGAAAGTTAAAACAATATAAAGTTGCTGCTACTGCATTATTAGCTACTTCTGTTATTGGGGTTGGAATTGGTGCGATTGCTTCTAACATTGGTAGTGAATATATTAATAATGATCTTCCTCAAGTAACAGCAGAAGATATTACTACTAATCCGGAAGAACAAGCTGTAATAGAAGAGGATAATTCTCAAGTGGAAGAAGCCCATGAATCATCTACGATGGATGAAATTGCTCAAGAAATGGAAAATGTTGAAGCAATTCAAGAAAAAAGTTCTGATCAAGTTGCTGTAGAAGATGATAGTCTTCTTCAAAAACAAAGTTTAGAATCTGTTATTGAAAATACCAAAAATCAAATTGTTTTAGGAGCACAGGATGTATATACGAATACCCATGATGCTAATAACGATACTAATTCCCAAACTCCTGGTTACGTTCCATCTTGGAAAACCTCAGAGGCTGGAGCTTTCTACGATGAAAATTCAGAAGTATTGACAAGAGAACAAGCAGAGCAAGCAATTGCGGAAGGAAAAGAAGTTGTGATTCGTTATGATAATAATGGAATTCCAATCGGTTATGCAGTGGCAAATGTAGAAACCAATAATATGTCAAAATAAGAGGAGGTTCGGAATGGAAAATTTGATTCATAGTATTATTACTTTAGATAATCAGGAAAAATATATGGTATTAAATCAAGCTACTTATCAAGGAAATCAATATTTCTTTGTTGCTAAGGTTGCGGAGGATGAAGAAGATATTTTAGATGATTTTAAGTTATTAGAGTTAGTAGAAGTTGCTGGTGAAAAAAGTGTTCAATTAGTAACGGATGAAAAGATTATTGATCTTTTAACAAAGTATTTTCAAAAAGAAGAAACAGAATAATTTAGAAAGAAGAAAAATAGGTTGTATTATCTATTTTTTTTCTGTTATAATGAAATAGGAATAGATAATCTTAGAAATAGTTTCTACTTCCTAAACAAAATAATGAATCGAAAGAGAGGTGGCACTAGGTAATTGTACCTAGCCAATTATGACATATAAAGTAACAAGTAGAGAGGAACAAGATACGATTGAACTTGCTCAAAATATTGAATCTGAAAAATTTCCTGGAATGGTAATTTGTTTAGAAGGTGATTTAGGAAGTGGGAAAACTGTATTTACAAAGGGATTTGCTTCTTCTTTAGGAATTGATGAATCAGTAACTTCTCCTACCTTTAATATTATTAAAGAATATACATCTGGTGAGATGGATTTATATCATGTTGATGTTTATCGCTTGGATGGTAAAATTGAAGATTTAGGATTGGAAGAATACTATCAAAAAGGTGGAGTTGTGATTATTGAATGGGCTGATATGATAGAAGATTACTTACCAGAAGAAAGATTAGAAATCAAAATAAAAATTTCAGAGGAAGATGAAGATACTAGAATTATTTTCATTACTCCCCATGGAAGAGTTTATGAAGATTTATGTGAGGCAGTATTATGAAAATTTTGTATATAGATACAACTTCTAGTTATCTATATAGTGGAATTGTGGAAGAAGGAAAGCTTTTAACGGAAGTCAAAGAAGAGTTAGGAAAGGATTTATCTAGTAATACCCTTCCTAAAATAGAAGAAATGTTTCAGAAAATACAGTTGCAACCAGAAGATATCGATAAAATAATTGTTGTGAATGGTCCAGGATCTTTTACGGGGATTCGCGTTGGTGTTACCATTGCGAAAACTTATGCTTATAGTTTAAAAAAGAAAATTACGACAATTTCTAGTTTAGAAGCAATGGCTTTATCTAGTAAAAAGGAAACGAAATTTCAAATACCGATCATCGATGCTAGAAGAAATTATGTTTATGCAGCTATTTATGAACAAGAAAGGAATCCTATTTTAAAACCGCAATATATAAAATTAGATACTTTAAAGTGTGCTGTGGAACAATTAATTGGTAGTTATCAATATATTAGTAATCAAGAATTTACGGATTTCGCAATAGAAAATTATGACCCAGATATTTTAAAAATTGTGAATGCTTATCAAGAAAAGGAAGAAGTGAATCCTCATGCTGTAAATCCGATTTATTTAAAACAAACGGAAGCAGAGGAAAAACAGAATTTAGAATTAATATGATAGAAAAAGTTACCAAGGATTCTTTTTATTTAGAAGAATTAGAAAAAAATTTTCCACAGGTATTTACAAAAAATGACATTTTAGGACATATGAAAAATAATACCTTTACTCATTATTTTACTTATCTAGTAGACAGTAAACCGATTGCTTTTATCAATTATGATTTAATTTATGATCGAGTAGAATTAATTGATATTAGTGTTTTAGAAGAATTTCAAAATCAGCATATTGCTAGTAAACTAATGGAATATATGATTGCGGATGCGAAACAAAATCATGCAGTCAATATTACGTTAGAAGTAAACATGACAAATTTCAAAGCAATTCATTTATATGAAAAATATGGTTTTCATAAAGTAGCGATTAGAAAAGGATATTATCAAGGAATCGATGCAATATTAATGGAAAAAGAGTTGATGTAAGATGAAGGATATTTATATTTTAGGAATAGAAACCAGTTGCGATGAAACAAGTGCATCGATTGTGAAAAATGGATGTGAAGAGATTGCTACGGTAGTATTATCTCAGATTGATATTCATAAAGATTTTGGGGGAGTTGTTCCAGAAATCGCCAGTCGTCATCATGTGAAAAATATCACGATGGTCATAGAAGAGTGTTTAGAAAAAGCAGGAATGGATATCAAAGAAATGAGTGGGATTGCGGTAACTTATGGACCGGGATTAGTAGGTTCTCTTTTAGTGGGAATTGAAGCTGCCAAAACGTTAGCTTTTGTGAATCATTTACCATTGATACCTGTCAATCATATGTCCGGTCATATTTATGCGAATGAACTAGTAAAGCCTTTAGCTTTTCCATTAATCGCCTTGGTGATTAGTGGAGGGCACACAGAATTAATCTATATGAAAGATCATTATCAATTTCAAAAAATTGGTGGAACTTTAGATGATGCGGTAGGAGAATGCTATGATAAAGTGGCAAGAGTAATGGATGTCCCTTATCCTGGGGGACCAACGATTGATCAATGGGCGCATGAAGGGGAAGATACTTATTCCCTACCACTTCCTTTAAATGATCAAAGCTATGATTTTAGTTTTAGTGGCTTAAAAAGTGCAGTGATTAATTTGGTTCATAATGAGAATCAAAGAGGAAATGAAATTCGGAAAAAAGATTTAGCTTGTTCTTTTCAAAATGTAGTAGTAGAAATGATTACCAAAAAAACGATGAAAGCTTTAAAAGATTATCAAGTATCTAACTTAATTGTGGGTGGTGGAGTAGCTGCTAGCAAAGGAATTAGAGATAAATTAATGGAATTATGTGATAAAGAAAGCATTACTTATTCCTTCCCAGAAAGAAAATATTGTACGGATAACGCAGCCATGATAGCAGCAAGCGGATATCATGCTTATTTATTAGGACAACGTGCCGATTTGCATTTAAACCCACAATCTAGCCTAGAATTAAATAGCAGAAAATAAAGAATGCATAAGAAATTTTAAATAATCATTCTAACTTATGATATAATAAAAAAGTAATAGATAAAATATTGAGGTGAGGAAAAAATGATGAAAAAAATTAGTATGATATTTTTCTGCTTATTAGCAATGATTTGTATGACCGGTTGTGGAACAGCGGAAGACAAAGAAGAAAAGGAACAAACTTTGGTTTGTACCACTACGGAAAATGAGGATGGATTGAACATCGAACAGGTAGTTTCCATGACTTATCAAAATGATCAGTTAAAACATATGAAAATGGAGGTAAATACCAAAATTATCGATTCTACTGCCAAAGAAAATTGGGAAGCATTTAAAAATTTTATGAATGAAGATAATCAAGAGTTTGATAAAGATGGTATTCGTTTAACAGTTGTTACCGACGATCAAAATTATGAATACAATGTGATTTTAGATATCGATGTGGAAAATGCTACAGAAGAAGCATTAGAAGAACAAGGATTTGAAGGACTAAAAGATGATACAAGTACCTTAGAAGAAAGTAAAGAATCAGCAGAAAAAGATGGAGCTATCTGCGAAATCAAATAATGAAAAAAAGAAAATGATAAGCAAACGGTGTGGTTTGCTTTTTTAAATTATAAAAATATTAAATATTGTTAATAAGTCTTTATTTTGGAGCATATAAGTAAAACTTTAAATTAAAATTACTACCAATTTACTACTTTTTAAACAAATTTGTTAGAATTACTTTTATTAGTTAAAAAAATTGATATATACATAAAAAATATGATATTATGAACATACAAAAAAACTTGTAAAAAAATATCAATGTGCTAATTTTTATGAATTTAATAATCAATAAAAATAAATATTTATCAAATATGTGGAGGCGATTTAATGAATTTGAATAAAAAATTAAAAAGATATATTGAACAATATGTATTTCCCCAATATAAACTTAATGATAAAGGACATCAAATAGATCATGTTGAATATGTTATTAATAGATGTTATAAATTAAGTAAGAATATGAATATTGATATTAACATGTTATATGTAATAGCAGCATATCATGATATTGGGCATTATGTAGATTATAAAAATCATGAAAAGGCTTCTGCCCAAATTATGTATAATGATGAGAACCTAAAAAAGTTTTTTAGTGATGAGCAACTAATAATAATGAAAGAAGCGATAGAAGATCATAGAGCTTCATTAGATAGAGAACCTAGAAATATTTATGGAAAAATATTATCGTCTGCAGATAGAAATATTGATGTTAATGATTCATTAAAAAGAATTTACCTCTATAGCATTACACATTTTTCTAAATTTAGCGAAGATGAAACAATTGAAGAGTGTTATCAGCATACATTAAAAAAATTTGGTAATGATGGTTATGCTAATTTCTTTTTAGAAGATACCGACTATAGTAATTCTTTAAAAGAATTACGTAATCTTTTAAATGACAAAGAAAAATTTATTGCAAGGCTAAAAGAAATTATATCTAAAATTAAATAGAAAAATTGTTACATGCTTCATGCTACATAATAAGGGTAATACTATACCTTATTATGGCGAAGACTTAGTGGCTATGCCACTAGTCTCTTTCATGAATATATTTAACTATTATGTAATTATGCATAGTAGTTTTTATATAAATTTTAAACTATTAAGAAATTGGTTCTATAATTTTTACTACCAATTTACTACTTTTGAAAGAAAAAATATAAAAAATTATAAAAATATATGTGATATCTTCTAAAAACAAAAATGATATTATACAATTAAAAACAAAGATTATAACAACATTAAAAAATTTATAAAACGATACTCAAAAAATTCAATATTTTTCATATAAAAAAGCTTATTATGATATTAGAAATATGATGAAATTTTGAAAATAAATTCAGAATTTTGAAAACTCCAGTTTTATTTCGTGTTCAAAACTGTTTTTACTATATAAAATGGAATGTGAAAGGAGTAAAAATGATGGATCAAGAAAAAATTGGAAAGTTTATTGCAGAATGTAGGAAGAAACAAAAATTAACTCAAGAACAACTTGCCGAAACACTAGGTGTAACAGATCGTGCCGTTAGTAACTGGGAAAATGGTAAAAACATGCCTGATTTTTCTTTATTAAAACCATTATGTAAGATACTACAAATTACCATGAATGAATTATTAAGTGGTGAAAAATTAACTAAAGAAGAATATCGAGATAAGTCTGAGGAAAATATTGTAAATACCATTGATTATTCTACGAAAAAAATAAAAAAATATAATCATGCTCTTTCTTTTCTTTTCGTGATATTTGGTTTTTTTGTTTCCATATCAGCAATCATGATTTTTCCGAGTGAAAGTAGTTGGGGATCTATTTATTCGATACTAGGAATCATAATTTTTATGATAGGAATTGTAAGAGTAATCAATATTAGAAAATGGTATCACCGTTTATTCCTAATGATAGCAATTTTGTGCTTTTCAATGGGAATGTTATTATTTGCAGACTACCTTAATGTCAAATGGAATCAGGAAGCACCGATGTTTAGAACTATCACTACAACAACAGGGAATGTTATTTATTATGATACACCTTTTTATGATGTCTATAGATGCAATTTTGATAAAGAGAACGAATATTGGGTGATCGAAAAAAATAGTAATCCTACTATTGTTGATTTATTAAACTATTGTAGGGAATAAAAACTGACTAAAACGATTACATGAATCGAAGTAAGATTATCAAATAATTTGGTAATCTTTTTTCTATGCATTGACAACTGTATATATATTGTATATAATTTATATATACAAATGAGGTGAATGATGGAAATTATAATAAGTAATTCAAATGGTGTTCCTATCTATGAACAAATTAAAGAACAAATAAAAGTGAAAATAGTTTCTAACGAACTAAAAGAAAACGAATTATTACCATCAATCAGAACTTTAGCAAAAGATCTTCGTTGCAGTGTCATAACAACGAAAAATGCTTATGAAGAATTAGTGAAAGATGGTTATGTAAAAAATGTTCCCTCTAAGGGGTTCTATGTCGCTAAAATAAATAAAGATATCGCATTAGAAGAACAATTAAATAAGATTGAAGAACTAATGGATAAGGCAGTTACTATCGCAAAAATGAATAAGGAAGAATTTGATAAATTAAATGTATTTGGATTAGGAAATCCAAATGATGGGTATGCTAAGTATTTTACAGGAAATAGTTATTTAAATCCTATTACAAAAACGGAAAATGGAATTAGTTTTGCAAATGTAACATTTGAACCAGGATGTAGAAATAATTGGCATATTCATGCATCTAAATCAGGTGGAGGACAAGTTTTAATTTGCACAGCAGGATATGGATATTACCAAGAGTGGGGAAAAGAAGTACAAAAATTATCTCCAGGAGATATTATAGTAATTCCTGCAAATGTAAAACATTGGCATGGAGCAAGACCTAATTCTTGGTTTAGTCATCTTGCAGTAGAAGTTCCCGGCGAAGAAACTTCGAACGAATGGTTAGAACCAGTAACAGATGAAGAGTATCATAAATTAGATCATTAGACATTATAAGCAGACCAGTTATATGGTTTGTTTTTTTGATTTTATAAAAAAATTTAAAAAAGTATTGTAAAACATATGTTTGTATTATATAATGCACTTATCAAGGAGGGTTTTTATGAATCAAGAAAAAATGCATTTAGTAAACAAAATATTTCATAATGAAACAATTAGAACAGTCTGGGATAAGGAGGCTGAAAAATATTATATTAGTGTTGTTGATATTGTTGGTGTTATTTCAGAAAGTGATAATCCAAGAAATTATTGGAAAGTTTTAAAACATAGGCTAAGACAAGAAGGAAATGAGTCGGTTACAAATTGTAACCAACTGAAATTAAAAGCTTCTGATGGTAAATATTATAATACTGACGTAGTTGATATCGAGGGAATGTTTAGAATTATAGAATCGATACCTAGTAAGAATGCTGAACCAATCAAACAATGGTTAGCGAAATTAGGTAGTGAAAGAATTGATGAAGTATTTGATCCATCAATAGCAGCACAAAGGGCTATGGATTTATATAGAGCAAAAGGTTATGATGAAAAATGGATTGCGAGAAGAATACAAAGTATTCAAGATAGAAAAGAACTTACTGATGTATGGATGGAAAATGGTATTACGGAAAGTAAAGAATTTGCTATATTAACGAATGAAATATATAAAACTTGGTCTGGAATGACTGCTAAAGAATATAAAGAGTATAAAGGACTTCGTAAAGAATCTCTTCGAGATAACATGGATAGTTTAGAAGTTTCTCTAACGGATATAAGTGAAGAAGTAACAAAAAGATTAGCAAAGAAAACAAAACCTAAAGGACTAAACGAAAACATAAAAGTTGCTCGTGCCGGTGGACAAGTTGCTAAAAATACAAGAGATGAAATTGAAAATCTACTTGGAGAATCCGTTGTTACTAGTCAAAACAAATTGGACTATCAATATATAGATGAAAAAGAAAAAATAGAAAATAAAAAATGGATTTAACAAAATATCAGCTTCCTATCAGGAAGAAAGAAAAGAAGTACGAGGAATATAATTAAATTACAAAAATGGGGATTAAAAAATGAAAGAAGAAATTGTAAAAATTGAAGAGACTACAAAATCATTTGAAGACATCAAGCACATTGATGAATTTGGTGTTGAATATTGGTATGCAAGAGAACTCCAAGTAGTTTTAGACTACAAAGAATGGAGAAAATTTGAAGGTGTAATAAAAAAACAAAGAATGCTTGTGAATTAAGTAAAAATAGAATTAATAATCATTTTGGCGATGTCGCCAAAATGATAAAAATGCCAAAGAATGCAACAAAATTAATAGATGATTACAAATTATCTAGGTATGCTTGTTATTTAATTGCTCAAAATGGAGATTCTAGAAAAGAAAGTATATCTTTAGCTCAAACATATTTTGCTGTTCAAACAAGAAAACAAGAGATTAGCAAAATAGAATATAGTGAATTATCCGAAGATGAAAAAAGATTTTATCAAAGAGATTTAACTAAAAAAGGGAATTACTCTTTAAATCAAGCAGCTAAAAATGCTGGTGTTAAAAATTTTGACAAATTTCATAACTTTGGTTATAAAGGTTTATATAATGGTGAAACAGCCGATGATATAGTAAAAAGAAAGAAATTAAGATATCGAGAAGATATTTTAGATAATATGGGTAGCGAAGAGCTTGCTGCGAATTTATTTAGAATTACACAAACAGAAGCTAAATTAAAAAGAGATAATATTAAAACTGAAAATAATGCCAATCAAGCACATTATACTATTGGTAAAAATATTAGGGAAGTGATTGAAAAAAATGGTGGGACAATGCCTGAGGATTTGCCCACACCTAAAAAAAGCCTTAAAGAGTTAGAAAAGGAAAAGAAAAATAAATTGATAGAAAGTATCAAATAATAAATTAAAATAATTTACAAATGTACAATCTGGATGTTTTTCAAGATAACTAATTCTAGCACTATAAGAAGTATAAGGAATAATTCCTCTTCCTAATTCTTCAATAGAAGCAACAACATATCCCAATCCTTGTAGTTCTATTTCAGAGCATTTGGTTTTTTTAATGCAACAATAAAAAGTCACTATTGACAGAATGAATGGTTAATAGATTGACAATTTTATGTCAAAAACAGTAAAAAATGTGTCAATATCGTGGATTTCCTATTTTATCTATCTTATAATATGAGTGAAGAGAGATTTCCTTTGTTTGATAAAGGGATATCTTAGATTAGAAAATATCAAATTCTTCTTTACAAAACAGAAAAAATTTGATATAATAAAGCGCAATTAAAGGGAGAAGTATGATGGAAAAGAAGAAAATTTTGAAAAATTTTGGGATTGTTAGTTGCTTTGTTTTATTTTTCGTAGGTATTTTTGTTTTATCAATTGTTTTTAATCGAACGAAATATACCACTACTGCCTTAGCTTATGATGCAACGAAAAGAATTTATTTATCCGATATCGATTACCTAAAAGATTCTTCTTATGTAGAAAATGGTTATTATATCCGAATGGATAAAAATAACGATAGTAAATTAATTTCTGTGAATGTGGATGGAAAAACCAAACCATTTATTAAAGGAATTTCTGCTTGGGCAACTTCTAATTTGGTTTATGATTTACGTGAATTAGATTATGATTACTTTACAGCATACCTTGGAGTAGATGCTTCTAGAACAGAAACCTATTATAATGGTGGAGTTATCTTTACGATTTATACTTCTATGGATGGAGAAAACTGGAATCAAGCTTTTAAAACAGGAATATTAAAAGGTTGGGATGATGCCGTTTTTGCAAAAATAAATATTCAAGATGTCAATTATTTAAGATTATATGCTTATGAAAATGGAGATAGTTGGTATAGTCATTGGTATGATGATGCGGTATATGCAGATGCCAAATTAGTGACAGAAGATTATGAAGAAAGTAATGTAACGAGTGGTATTGTTCAAACTGTTGGATATTATGATCAATTGATTCGTGAAGGCGATACTAATCCAGATTCTAGTAAAGATTATCAACTATTTTTACTACAAAGGGAATTTGTTCAAAATGTTGGTTATGATGTTTTACAAGCTTACTTATCTTATAGTGAAGAATATCGTACTACGATTTCTTGGTTAATGAGTCATAAAGAAATCTTAGAAGAGTTTCTATTAGGAGGAACTCCAGATGGAAGTTATGGAACTGCTATTACGATTTTAAGTCAATTATATGAAAAGTATAAAAATGATTTAAATGATCCTACTTATGGAAAGCTATATTTAAAAATGATGATTAGTCTATCTTTAACCCATTCTGCTAATGTAGGATTATGGGTAACAGGAGCTCCTGATAATCCAGATGATACCAATGGTTCTAATGCCATTAACCGTTATGCTATCTATAAAAAGTTACATCAAGATGGATTATTGAAAAAAGAAATATTTGAAAATATTTCTGTAGAAGAAATGCGATTCGTTATGAATAATATTATTGATGATGAAGAGATTATGTGGTTAAACAATTTTGCAACCATCAATAACAGTACCGATCCTTATAAATATGTAACTTATCGTTCTGGTTATGATTATTATAAAGAACAATACTATAATTTATCTAGAATGAATGAATGGAATCAAAAAATTCGAAAAGAATTAAATCCAAACCCTTATTCTTTCTTAACTCCTTATACGGATGCAAATGGAAAAGTTTATACCATTCAATATGGAATTGCCAATCGTCCAAAATTATGGATTGTATTTGAAGAAGGTGGAGTTTGTGGTGCCATTTCTAAAACTGGTTCTAATTTAATTGGATCTTATGGTGTTCCATCTACAGTAGTATCGCAACCAGGACATGCTGCCTATATTTATATGAATCTTGACCAAAATGGAAAGAAAATTTGGACTTTATATAACGATGTATCTGGATGGGGACAAACAGGAAAAACTGAAAAATTAAGTGTTAGAATGCCAAATGGTTGGGGAACTGGTTCTTATGTAGGAAGTTTCCCAGGAAGTTATATTTTATTAGCACAAGCTGCTTTAAATGATTATGACAATTATGTAAGTGCAGAAAAAATTATGATGAAAGCAGGAACTTATCAAAATGATACTGCTAAGTTAAAAGAAATTTATGAAAATGCAATTCAGGTTCAAAATATTAACTTTGATGCTTGGTTAGGATTAGTTCATACTTATTTAAATGATAGTCATACTACAGAAGAAGATCTTTTAAAATTAGCACAAAGAATTACAACTGATTTAAGATATTATCCACTTCCAATGCATGATTTAATGAGATTAATGGATTCTAAGTTTACTGGTGGAAACCATGCAATTTACTTAAATTTAATTCATACTGCTTTAACAGCTGCTTCAAAAGCTACCGATCAAGATGTTTTACAAGCAAGACCAACTCAACAAGTAGCAAATTATCTTTTACAAAATCACGATACCAAAATTGCTACCTTCTCCTTTGACGGGGAAAATGCTAATCAAATCATTCTTTCTGATCGTTATGTGGGAAATGGTGTTGTATGGGAATATAGTTTAGATGGTGGAGAAAACTGGGTTAGAGTAAATGAAATTTCTACCAAATTGACAGAAGAACAATTAAAGTTAGTCAATGCAGAAAATGATATTTTAATTCGTATTGTTGGTGCTATGGAATCTATTTATGATATCGATATTACGAAAGCTAACGTTCCACCGGTTGTTTATAATAATGACTTAGAAAATAAAGTAATTGGTGCCAATGGAACAATGGAATGGCGTTTACAAGAAAATCAAAAATGGACTTCTTTCCAAGAAAAAGAACCAGATTTATCTGGAAATAAGACTGTATATGTTAGAACTGGATATACGGGAACGAAAATTGCTAGTGAAGAAGTTGTTTTACAATTTACCAAAGATAGCGATGATAAAACCCAAAGATATGTATCTAATGCTAGAATTAGTATAGATGGTTTTTCTACCGATGAACCTTCTCATGATAATGCTGTTGGAAATGCTATTGATGGAAATATGAATACCATTTGGCATACGAAATGGGATGGATCTGATACTGAAAAATACATTATTTTGAAAGTAGATACACCAATCTATTTAACAAAATTACAGTATCTTCCTAGACAAGATGCAAATAATGGAAAGATTACCAAAGCAGATGTACTAATTAGTATGGATGGAGAACATTGGGAAGTAGTTGCAGAAGATGTTACTTGGGATACTTCTAAAAAGATGAAAGAAATAGTTTTTGAAGAAGGAAAAGAAGCACAATATATTCAATTAGTTGGAAAAGAAACTTATGGTTCTTATGCTTCTGCAGCCATGATTAATTTATTTGAAGATAGTACGAAAATCAAAGAGGTAGAACCAACTCCAAGTGAAAGTCCAATTCCTAGTGAAAGCCCAGTTCCAAGTGAAGAACCTACTCCTACACCAAGTGTAACTCCATCTCCAAGTGAATATCCAACACCTATACCAAATGAAAAACCAGAAGCTACTCCGACTGAAAAACAACAGCCAGAGATAACAGAAAAACCAATGCCAGCTCCTAATGATACGAAAGCATCCAGTGAAGCAGTAAAACCAAGTCAAACACCTTCTTCCAACCCTTCTACTTCTGAAACAAATGAAATCACTTCTACAGAAAAAGAAGAGAAGAAGGAAGAATCACAAGAAGAACAAAAAGAAGAACAAGAAAAACAGGAAGAACAGAAAGAAAATACCAAATCTTCTCAAGAAGATGATGATTCTTGGTTCGATCAAAATAAAGTAAAGATTGCTGTTATTGCGATTTTATCTATAGCAGCTTGTGTAATCATTATTTTATAAAAAAATGAAATATTATAGAGAACTAAAATTTTGGTTCTCTTTTCTTATGTTTGAATGGGATTATAGATACATTCCATAAGCTAAAATACATGATGCAGTAGTCTATACAAACGATTGCCGAAACAAAAAGGAAAGATAAATGGTTTATCAGATATGAAAATTGTAAAATTATGTACTTTGTATTATAGGTTTCCTAAAAAATGATTTAACTTGACATTATCACATAAAATTATATCAAATAATGTCAAATTTTTTTGAAAATGTCAGTAAAATCATTATGAGAAAATGTCAGTAATGTATTTGCTAGATAACATCAA
>CANRPT010000033.1 GCA_947632565.1 uncultured Bacilli bacterium
TAAGTATAGTACTTAGATACCTTCTATTTTATAAATTTAGTATATCACTTTACGAATAAGAAATCTATCTTTTTTTATCATGTCATTTTCCATCGATTTTTGCCGAATCTATTCTCTCATTTTCAAAAGAGAAAATCATAAAATGGAATGAGATGATAAAATGAATAAAATAACGATAGGAATACCAAAAGCATTACTCTACTATAAATATAAAGATTTATGGATCAATTTTTTTGAAGAATTAGGTTGTGAAGTAATCGTAAGTCCTAATACCAATAAACAAATTTTAGAAGATGGAATCAAATTTAGTATGGATGAAGCATGTCTTGCGATGAAAATTTATTTAGGGCATATCTATTACTTAATCGACAAATGTGATTATATTTTAGTACCAAGGATCAAATGTGTCAAAAAGCATGAAAAACTTTGTACCAATTTTTCTGCTTTGTATGATTTAGTCAATAACGTTTTTGATAAAAATTTAATACATTATAACTTGGATGTAGAACATAAAGAGGATGAATTATATGCTTTTACAACTATGGGGCTAACCTTAGGATTTCCTTATCGAAAAATTGTAACTGCATATAAAAATGCAAAAGAAAAAGAAACATTTTTAAAAGAAAGAAGAATTAGTAAACAAAAATCTTTAATTGCATCTAGTAATAAAATAAAAATTCTGTTAGCGGGACATCCTTATAATTTATATGATGAATTCATTGGAAAACAAATAGAAAAAATATTAGAAGAAAACAATATTGATATTATTTATTCAGATCAATATGATGATAAATATTTAGAAACAGAGGTCAAAGAAATTTCTCCTAAAAATTATTGGACTTACAATAAAGAAATCATTGCATCGATTGTGCATTATCAAGATGTTGTTGATGGAATTATTTTAATAACTTCTTTTCCCTGTGGGCCTGATTCTTTAAGTAATGAAATGATTTTACGGAGTGTTAAAATCCCCATTACGAACTTAATCATGGATGAAGGTGATTCTAACACAGGACTTTTTACTAGAATTGAAAGCTTTATTGATATTTTAGAAGAAAGGAGAAAAGGAAAATGAAAGAAGAACGAATCATTAGTTTTCCACATTTAGGTGATTACTATATTCCAATTAAATTTTTATTAAATAAATTAACTAAACTAAAAGTAATGGAATCTCCTCCTATTACCAAAAAAACGATTGATTTAGGAAGTAAATATTCTCCTGACTTTGTTTGTGTTCCTTTTAAATATAATTTAGGAAACTTTATTGAAACACTAGAAAATGGAGCAAATGTGTTAATACAAGCAGGAGGTGGCTGCCGATATGGTTATTATGCAGAAGTACAAGAAAAAATTTTAAAAGATTTAGGGTACCACTTTGAATTTTATACATTAGTAAATTCCGATCGAATTACTCCTAGAAGTTTATATCAAACATTTAAAAAAATCGATTCAAAAATTCCTCTTTATAAAATGCTTTACTATGCTCCTCTTACCATTTTAATGATTCGATATATGGACAATATCGATGATTTGATTCGTAAAAATATAGGCTTTGAAAAATTAAAAAATTCTTTTCTTACTTTAAAAAAAGAAATGCTAGATTCTTTTACTCATTGTAAAGGATATTGTTCTCTAACCAAAAGATATTTTACCTATAAGAAAAAATTTAAAAATTTAGAAATAGAAAAACCAGAAAATTGTTTAAAAGTTGGAATTATTGGAGAACTTTATACTTCCATGGAACCTTTTTCCAGTTATTTTTTAGAAAAAGAGCTTGCTAGTATGAATATAGAAATAAAGAGATTCACGAATGTTAGTTACCTACTTTATCAAAAAAGATTAGAGAGAAAGAAAAATTTACGTTATATTGAAAAATACTGTAAGTATACCATTGGGGCTGATGGGATGGATAATATCTATCGTGCCAAATACCTAATCGATCAAAGTTATGATGGGATTATCCATATCAAACCATTTGGATGTACTCCAGAAATCGGAGCAATTCCCATTATTCGAAAAGTTTGTCAGGATGGAAAAATGCCAATTATTTATTTTTCTTTTGACTCCCAGACAAGTGAAACTGGAATTAAAACAAGATTAGAAGCGTTTTATGATATGTTAAAGATTAAGAAAGGATGATAAGATGAATGCTTATTTAGGAGTAGATATTGGTTCTATTTCTACCAAAGGGGTAATTATCAATGATGATAATCAAATTTTAGCTAGCTATTATCTTTGGACCAAAGGAAATCCAATCGAAGCAGTAAAAACATTAATTCGGGAACTAGAAAAACAAGTATCTAAACAAAAACTTCATATTATTGGTGTAGGAACAACTGGTTCTGCTAGAAAATTAATTGGTACCATGTTAAATGCTAATATCGTAAAAAATGAAATTACAGCTCATGCTATTGGTACATTATCCTTATATCCAGATGTAAAAACGATTTTTGAAATTGGAGGACAGGATTCCAAAATCATTTTAATAGAAGATGGAGTGGTAGTCGATTATGCCATGAATACGTTATGTGCTGCTGGAACTGGTGCTTTTTTATCGAGTCAAGCAAATCGATTAGGAGTTCCTGTAGAAGAATTTGGTAAAATTGCTTTAACCAGTAAAAATCCCACCAAAATTGCGGCAAGATGCACTGTTTTTGCAGAAAGTGATTTGGTTCACAAAGCTCAAATGGGTTATAAAAAGGAAGATATTATTGCAGGATTATGTAAAAGTGTTGTATCGAATTACTTAAATAATGTAGGAAAAGGAAAAAAAATTAAAGCTCCTATTATTTTTCAAGGAGGAGTGAGTAAAAATATTGGAGTCAAAAAAGCTTTTGAAGAGGAGGTTGGTTGTAATGTTACAGTAGATAAAAATGGACATTTAATGGGGGCATTAGGGGTAGCAATTCTTTCCAAAAAAGCTCCTCTAATGACAAATTTTCAATTTTCTATTACAGATGATAACTTTGAAACAAAAGGTGTAGAATGCAATCGGTGTAGCAATCACTGTGAAATCATCTGTGTTAGTAAAAATAAGAAATTAATAGATGCTTGGGGAAATCGCTGTAGTAATGGAGACATCATGAGTAAACAAAGATAAGTGATCGACTATAGGTATTTATTATATTGAAAAAGAATCTATTCTAATATAATATATTGAAAGGAGAATAGATTTTGATGTACGGATATGGATATCCAGTTTATGGTTACCCTGGATACGGATATGGTGGATATGGTGATAACAACAACTCTGGATGGGTATGGGCTATTATCATCGTAATTTTTATTATTTTCTTCTTATTCTGGGCTGGAGGATCATCTAACTCTGGTTGCAACAATTGGGGAAATAATAATTGCCACTAAAAAATACCATAAACTTTTCTCTGATAAACAAAAAAAGTCCACTGGACTTTTTTTATTGAACTTTTAATCGCATCATCGAATCTTTTTCCACAAATTCTTCTACTTTTAATTTTAAAATTTCTTCTGGATGACAAGCTTTCTCTATTTCCTGCATTTGTTCATCGTAAATTCGATCAATCGTAAAAGTAATCACTTTTCCACTTGGCATAAAAATTTCTACTTCGGTATTAGGCTCAAAGTAATTTCTTTCCGAAATGGTAACAATATGATTGGTAGCATCATAATCTAACACATAGGCTAAGAAATCTTGATTGGATAATTCTTGTCTTCCGGTATAATACTGATCCTTTTCATCTGCTAAATGGGTAAAATAATGCGTACTGGTTTCTCGATTGGCTACTCTAGCTAAGATTTTTTCTTGCTGCTCTAATAGTTCTTCTGTTAAAGTGCCTTGGTAACAAGCATCAATAATTTTACGATAACTAGAGATAACCGTAGCCAAATAATAATGACTTCTCATTCTTCCTTCTATTTTTAAACTAGCTACTCCAATTTCGATCATATCGGGAATTTGTCTTGCTAAATTTAAGTCTTTGGTAGCCATCGTAAACTTTCTAGAATCTCCACTATCGATATCAAATACAAATCGACATACTTGACTGCATCCCCCACGATTCGAATCACGATTCGTTAAATAATTGGATAACGTACATCTTCCACTATAAAAAGTACACATTGCACCATGGATAAATACTTCAATGTCCATTCCTGTTTGATCAATGATTTCTTGGATTTCTTCTTTCGATAATTCTCTTGCAGTAACCACACGATTAACTCCCTCTTTTTGAAAGAATTTGACTGTTTCGATATTCGTGGTAGAGTTTTGGGTACTCACATGAACTTCTACTTTCGGAAAGTTCTTTTTAATATAAGAAATAATAAAAGGATCGGATACAATAAAAGCATCAATTCCAGCACCCACAGCTTGTTGTAAATAATCATAGATTCCTTCAATATCTTCATTGTGGAAAACGATATTAACTGTCTGATACACTTTTTTTCCTAAATGATGAGCAAAATCACAAGCTTCTTTCATTTCTTCGATACTAAAATTGGTAGCATTTGCTCTTAAACTATAACTCTGCCCTCCGATATAAACCGCATCCGCTCCATATAAAAGTGCTATTTTTAATCTTCCTAAATCTCCTGCTGGAGATAATAATTCTATTTTTTTTCTCATTTTACCAACTCTTTATCATTTTCTTCTAAAGTAGGAAGAATTTTTTCTTCATAAAATTGAATGATTTCATTTACGGTATATTCTTTTTTTACAAAATTCTCTTTTAAAAGATAATTATCAAGGTTTATTTCTGCTACGATTTCTAAGTCTTCGCCCCTTACATAAACTCTTTCATCTTGTTTTTCACGATATCCAATAATACTGGCTCCTGTTTTTATATCATAATATGTTGTGACATCATATCCAAGAGCATTATGATTATTGATAATAACACATAATCGATAACTTTTTCCATCTTCTTGTTGAAAAGAACAGATTTTTACATCATTTACCAAATCTTCATAAGAAAATGTTCCTTTTATTTCGTCACTATTTTTATGATAAGTAATGAAATTCTGACCGTAATTGACCCCATAACTATCACCACATCCAGTTAGTAATACTGCTCCTAAACAAAAACTTGCTCCTACTACTTTTAAATTTTTGATACAATTATTTTTCATTTTTATCCCCCTTCACTTTATAAATCGTTTTGCGGTAAAAGAAATTGGTATAATCTCCAATCAAATCATTCATCTTTTGCATGATCTCTTCCCGCTCCCGACTATTTATTTTATCAATATTTTGGAAAAGATGCAAGTAAGTATCTAAGACTTGCTTTCCAATCTTTCGATCAACTTCCTGCATATCTAATACCAAGTAATCCATTTGATTTCGAATCAAATCAAATAAAGGTTTGGTTCCATTGATTAATTTTCCTAATAAGATAGAAGCTCCATCTTTGGTTTCTTTTAGAAAATATTGATTTTCTTTTTCTGATAAAGTATAAGTTCTATCTTCTTTTTCTTTGCCAATCGATTTCATATAATTCGTAAGTAACTTTCTTCTAGAATGAGACATAATCGGATAACCAAAGACTTCTACCATACATTTGATTTTACTCTTTTTCTTGATTTCCAACATTTCTTCTAACGTAATTTCATTGGCTAAAAAAGCAGTTTTTACACCCTTTTCATAATAATAATTACAAGTCTGATAATTGGTTACCATATGGGTCTGATGCCATACTAAATCAATAGGTATTTGATTTTCTTTCACTAGATTCAAAATTCCTAAATCGTAAAATAAAACTCCCTCAATCGGTAATTTGGCTAACTCTATGAGTTTTTCTTTCACATCGGCTAACTCTTCATTAAAAATATTTTTATTCATACTAATAAAAAGAGAATATTTCTGACTTAACTCTCGAATTTCTTCTAAACTAGCTGTCGGATAATTGATTGCATAATTTTCTAAACCAATAAAAAAAGTATCAATTCCTTTTTGAGAATAAAAAGCTAAGTCTTCTATATGATTGGGGATAATAACATAGTTCATACCAAAGCCTCCCTTCTAAAAACATCTTCATTATAGCACATTTCTTTAGAAAAAGAAATCTCTTCCTAGACATGTCAATTTACTATATCTTGACATATAATAAACTAGGTGAAGTTTATGTTTAAACAAAGAGGTCATGGTTTTTTCTGTCGCTGTGAAGGGTGTAAAATGAAAAGAAGAAGTAGCCTCTGGTATATGGGAGGACTTCTTTCCTTATTTGTCATTCTAATTTGGCAAATTTTATTTACTCTTTTTGTAGTAACGCGTTTTAATGTTTTTTTAATTCTTTTATTGATGGCTTGTGTGGTAATTGGTCTTTTCCGAATTATTTTCTAAAAAAGAAAGAATTCTTTGCAAATAGAAGACAATCGAAGTTACTTGCTTTGTTTTTAAGTATTCAGAAGCAGTAATATCAATTTTATCTGGAATTAATAGAAGAGCAAGTAAAAAATAAATCTCTTCTTTTTTGAGTGTATATTTGGATTCATATATTTCTAACATATCTCTAAGAGAAATATCTAAAAAACTATTTCGATAAAATTTTTCTAAATCATAAATAGGTAAATCTACTCTTGATTGATCCCAACTTATTAGATATAAATCATCATTTTCAATTAAATGAGATGCTTCTAAATTGCCATGGATAAAGCAGAATCGAAATGGATGATTTTCTTTGACTAGTTCATACCACCTTTCTAAATAGTCATGACTTTTTCTTAGAGAATAATAAACCATAGAGATATTTCGAACTAATAAATAATTTGCTGGTGACATATAAACCTCTAATTCAATCATATTCTGTAAATCTTGGTAGTACTGATAGAATTGATTTTGTCTTTCTAGTAAATCCTCATAAAGATGTTTGATATAATCCATATCAACCGTTTTATAAAAAGTTGTTTTATTATGTAAAATACTAGTTAAATAAACTAAATCTTCTAATTTCTGCTCCTTCGGTGTTTCTTTTTCCTCAATGTAATCCATTAATTCTATTTCATCTTCGCAAAAGCTATATACTTTTGGGAAATTGTGAAAATTTCTTGTTTCTAAATAAGCAAAAGAATCTGCTTTTCTTTTGGATTTTTTGATAACATATTTTTTATCATCCGTTGAAATAATAGAAGCAGATCCTTTTTTATGAATCGATTTGGGCTTAATTTGATAATAATCAAATAACTCTTGTTTATTCATTACTACAAGGAATAATTAGTTTACTTCCTACTTTAACATCCGACAAATCGTTATAATTTTGTAGTTGTTCTTTGGTTGTTTTATATTGATCGATAATCGATTCAATCGTATCACTTTCTCTTACGATATAAACATGATAAGTAGAAAAAGTTTCTTCACTAGCAGAAATGGAAGAGAAAATAGAACTAACACTTGGTTTATTTTCTATATTAGTTTTATATGGTGACACTTGATAAGGTACTTGCTCTGTCATTTGTTCTACTTCTACTTTCGGAATCTCTAATTGAGTTGGTTCAACATTTTCTGATTCTTGTAAATCTTGCTCAATTTCTGTTGCTAATTGATCTAATGGATTATTTGTTAACATCACATCTTGTGTCTCTTCTTCTAATTCGACTGGAAGAGGAGCTGCTTCGGTATCAGAATCATGTCTTACAAGTTCTTCTTCCAAAATAGGCTCTTCTTTATTTTCTAATATTTCAGGTTCTTCTAACGTAATCTTAGTTATAATTTCTTCCTCTGGTTTTTCCTCTAACCCATCCAATTCAATTTCCACATTGATTTTTAAATCTTCTTCATTAATAATCTCAAAATAGAAATCACTAATCGTTATTTCTAAATGTTCTAAATGATATTTCGGATCAATTTCTATCATAAATGGTAATTGATAATGAAATTCTTCTTCAATTTGACTAGCATCTGTCATCTTATAAGTTCCATCGACTAAAATATCTCCCTCTACTTCCTGTTCTTTCGTTAAGGATAAGGTATGTTTTACTTCAATATCCGTAATTTCAGCAATCATTGTTTTAAACGTAATCGTTTTACTAAAAGGTACAACCTTCTTCATAATATCCCTCTTTTCTATTAGAATATTATGTATCAAAAAAGAAAAAAGACTAATTTTCTTTTTTCTTTACTAAAGTATAAGTATAACTTGGATGAAATTCTTCCTTGAATCCATATCTTTGGTACAATTTACGAAGTATTTTTCTAGCCAAATCTTTTTCCACACTGATATGAGGAACAACCTTGGAACAGATTTCGCAAATACTTCTGTTATAACCTAATAAAATCTCATCTTCCCATACTTCCGGAAATTTCTCAATCAAAAGGTGAACCAAAGATAAATACATCAGTGGATTTTTAATTTCAAAATGTTCTTCCAAAGAAAAGATTTGAAAGAAAGTTTCTTTATCATAAGAAATTAATTGAAAATAAAATTCATCTTGAGAACAATAAAATGGTAATCCTCTATTTGTTCTTTCTTCTTGAAGCCAGCGATGAATTAAAGTAAGATGACGTTTCGGACTTAAGTTTCGATAATCTTGAAGTCTACCAATAATATAATTCATTTCTTCATTAATTTCTTTTTCTTTAATAAAATCAAAGCGATAAGCCTGTAGCAAATCTTCTACACGATTCATTAGTTCAAAAGAAGTTAAAAAATAATCTTCTTCTTGCATGAGTTTAGAAATATTTTTAATATAATAACGAAAGGTCTCTGGATCTTTGGCTAGTTCAATTAATTGTAAAGAATCATAATTTGTAAGATCTGATCTAATCGATAAGTAATCGTATATTTCTTGGATCATGGGTTTTTCTTCCTCTTTTCTTTTTAAATAATACTTGATAGATATCCATATAACGATCTACCAAAATAAATTTGATTTCTTGCTTAATATCCTCTGGTATTTCCTCTAAATCTTTTTCATTACTACTGGGAATAAAAATGGTACGAATTCCATTACGATGAGCACCAATCACTTTTTCTTTTAAGCCACCAATTGCTAATACTCTTCCTCTTAAAGTCATTTCTCCTGTCATAGCAATGTTGGTATGAATACTAGTATTTGTTAACAAAGAAATTAGAGTTGTAGTAATCGTAACACCTGCACTCGGTCCATCCTTTGGTACAGCTCCTTCTGGAACATGAATATGAATGTCATGTTTTTCAAAAAATGCTGGGTCAATTTCAAATTTTTCATAATTTGCTTTGATATAATCAAAAGCAAGATTAGCAGATTCTTTCATGACATCTCCTAAACTACCAGTAATCACAATATTTCCCTTTCCTGCAAAACTAACTGCTTCAATTGGTAAGGTATCTCCTCCATAAGGGGTATAAGCAAGTCCATTTACAACACCTACATGTTCAATAATGTCAATATCTGTCCATAAATATTTCTTTTTTCCTAAAAATTTAGTAATATTATAATCCGTAATTTCTGAAGAAAATTTCTTTTCTCCCAGTAATTTATCTTTTACCATTTTACGTAAAACAGTAGCAAGGTTTCTAGTTAGTTCTCTAACTCCTGCTTCTTTGGTATAAGAACGAATCATTGTTAGAATGACTTCATCACTAAAACTAACTTCCTCTTCTCTTAGTCCATGTTCTTTTAATTCACGTGGAATTAAATAGTTCTTAGCAATATCTAATTTTTCATATTCTGTATAAGAAGAAAGTTCGATAATTTCTAAACGATCTCTTAATTCATGTGGAATTTGTTCATAATAATTTGCTGTTGTGATAAACATTACTTGACTTAAATCGAATTCTTCTTCAATATAATGGTCAGAAAAATTCTTGTTTTGCTCTGGATCTAAAATTTCTAATAAACTACTAGCAGGATCTCCTTTGATATCTTTAGTCATTTTATCAATTTCATCAATAATAAAGACGGGATTCATACTACCTGCTTTTTTCATTCCCTGTATAATTAATCCTGGTGCTGCTCCAATATAAGTTCTTCGATGTCCAACGATTTCTGCTTCATCGTTAATTCCTCCCACAGAAATCTTGGTACATTTTCGATTGAGACTATCGGCAATACTTTTTGCTAGAGTGGTTTTTCCAACTCCAGGAGGTCCTACTAAACAAATAATAGGACTTTTTAAGCTATTGGTATTCTTTTTGACTGCCAAATACTCAACAATCCTTTGTTTAACATTTTCCAGTCCAAAATGAGATTGATCTAATACTTCCTTTACTTTTCTTAAATCTGTATTATCTTTTGTATAAATATTCCAAGGTAAATCCAATAACCAATCCATATAAGTACGAATCATTCCTACTTCTGGAGAATTAATAGACATTGTCTCATAACGATTTAATTCAGTGAATAGTCTTTCTTTCAACTTTTTACTTGCTTTTAATTTTTCAATTCTTTCTCTTAATTTTTGAATTTCACTATCTTTATCGTTTCCTTCTCCTAATTCTTCTTTAATCACACGAATTTTTTCTCTTAAAACATATTCTTTTTGATTTTTTTCAATTTCATAAGAAAGCTTTTCATCTATTTTTTTCTCTAATTCTGCAACTGCTATATCTTGATTAATATCTGCAATAATCATTTCACTTCGCTTAATCGGAGATAATTCTTCTACATATTCCATTTTTCTAGCATTAGATATCATTAAACAAGAAGTAACAAAATCTGTTAAGGCAGATAAACTTTCTTCTTTTTCCATTAATTCTAGAAAATCTTCCTGTAAATTTCGAAACTCCATATATTTTTCTACTTTTTCATAAAGAAGCCTCATATAAGCAGATTTCTCTGAATTATCCATTTCTTCTTCCTGAGTTTCTAAAACTTCAGCTTCTAATACCTGTCCATTTCGATAAGATTGAATTTGTACCCTTTTTTCACCATAAACCACAATTTTCGTTTTTCCATTTGGTAAATCAATACGAAGTTTAATGACTCCAATAATTCCTACTTTTGGTAAAGATTGCATATCAACTGGTTCTTTTATAGAAAAAGGATTACACACGATTAATAAATGACTTTGATAATAACCCTCTGATAAAGAAAATAACTGTTTTTCTAACGCAGTATCAAAATCCATACGTATTTCGCTATGAGGTAAAAGAACAATATCATTTAGTATTAAAACAGGAAGATTTTTGGATTCCATTCTATTCGCCTCCTAAACTGATTTTTATTATAATCATCCACAAAAAAAAAGCAACTAAATATACAATTTTTTACATTAGATATTTTTGTCACTTTTTTAAGAAACTGCATTCCCTTCTAAAATTAATTTTCCAAAGAAATAATGTCCCATAATGTCATTTCCACTTTCACTAGAAATCCATAATAACAGAGAATGTTTTTTGGTATCTCCTGGTGAAATGGTAATCGTTTCTGCTACCACTCCCTCTTCACTTAAAGTAATTGGTTCCGAGTAGTTATCTTCATCACCTAAATGATGAGCAATTCGAATATTCGTAATCGGTAAAGAAGGACATGGAGATTCATCATCCAATTGGCAATTTTCTAACTTTTCTGTGTCAGAAGCAATCTTTACCGTATAAGAAATTGTCTTATTTGTATTGTTTGTAACCTGAAAGACAAAAGGAGTTCCTTCTAAACCATCTTCATCAGAAATCGGATAAGCATTATCTAAATTAATCGCTTCTTCCCCACTAATAATTTTAACATCTAAACCATTGATAGTAATAATATTTACAATTTCGCCTTCTCTTACATAAGCAAAAAAAGCGAAGGCACTACCAATCGCTAGAATGCCAATTACTAATAAAAGAAGAAATATTAGGATCCCTACATTTTTCTTTTTCATGCAATCACCTACTACTATCAGTATAGCATTATTTCAAAAAAAAAGAAACTATTTGTTAGCTTCCTTTAAAATTTCTATTACTTTTCTGAATTTTAAATCATATCCAATCATTTCTTTGGAACCCAAAGATTTTAATAATTCCTCTTCTTTCATTCCATATTTTTCAGATAATGATTTCAATTCGGCATCAATTTCTTTGTCATCAACCGTAACATTTTCTAATTTGATAATTTCTTCTAAAGTTAATCTTTCTAAAACATGTTGATAAGCTTCTTTTTCCATCTGTTGATGTAAATCTTCATGTGTAGTATTGGTAAATTGATAATACATATCTAAACTTAATCCTTGCATCTTTAATTGATCTTCGAAACGATGTATCATGAGATGTACTTGATCATCTACCATTTCTTCTGGAATATCTACTTCAACATTTTTACAAATTTCAGATAATAAAGCATCAATATATTTATTTTCTGCTTCCATTTCTTTTTGTGCTTTCAAATTTTCTTTGATTTCTTTTTCTAATTTTTCTTTGGAATCTACTCCTTCCATTCCTAAATCTTCAAAGAAATCTTGATCTAATTCTCTTTCTTCTTTTTCTTTAATTTCGTTTACTTTTACTTTAAAAACTACTGCTTTTCCAGCTAAATCTTTCGCTTGATAATTTTCTGGAAAAGTAACATTGATTTCCTTTTCTTCTCCTGTTTTCATTCCTATTAACTGTTCTTCAAATCCAGGAATAAAAGTATGAGAACCAATTTCTAGAGAATAATTTTCTCCTTTTCCACCATCAAAAGCTTTCCCATCTTTGAATCCTTCGAAATCAATAATAGCAACATTTCCCTCTTCTACTTTTCCATCTTCTTTTACAACTAATTCGGTATATTGCTCTAAAAGATGAGATAATTCATGCTCAATTTCTTCTTTGGTTACTTCTACTTTATCTTTTGCAACTTTTAATCCTTTATATTTTTTGATGGTTACTTCAGGTTGCGTAATAACAGTAAAAATAAATTCTACTCCATAATCATCAATACTTTTTATATTAACATTTGGTTGTATTACTGGAACTAGTTCTTTATTTTCCTCCATTCCTTGATTGTAAGCTTTTTCTACAACCAATTCTGCAGCATCCATATATAAAGATTCTTTTCCATATTTCTTTTCAAAAATATTTCTAGGACATTTTCCTTTACGGAATCCATCTACAGTCACATTTTTTACATTTTTTTGAAAAGATTTTTCTAATGCATTTTCCCAATCTTTTCCTTCTATTTTGACCGTTATTTCATGTCTGTTATTTGACTTTTTTTCTTTTGCCATAGTATCTCCTCCAATATGTTTAATATTATATCTTAATTTTTAAAAAGAAACAACAAAAAAACAAAATAAATTAGTTTCCTAATCTATTTTATTTCTGTAATTTCTACTTGATAGCTTCCATTTGGACTTTCTACTGTCACAATTTCTCCCACTTTATGATTCATCAAAGCTTGAGCAATTGGGCTTTCATTCGAAATTTTACTAGCAAATGGATCGGCTTCTTGACTACCTACAATCATATATTCATCAGATTCATCATCTTCATCAATATAACGAATCGATACGGTACTTCCAAGTCCTACTTTATCCTTTGCAGTTTCCTCTATAATTTCATAATTTTCTAACATCTGTTCTATTTTTTTTATTCTACCCTCTAATACAGCTTGCTCATTTCTTGCTGCATCATAATCAGCATTTTCAGATAAATCTCCAAGAGCACGAGCTTCTTTAATAGACTGAATATTAGCTGGTCTTTTTACATTTATTAAATCATCTAATTCGGCTTTTAACTCATCTAAACCTTTTTGGGTTAAATAGACTGGTTTTTTATCTGCCATGATATTCACCTCCACTTATGAATTCGTCTTAAATTTTATCATAATTTTCATAATATGTCAATCATTTTTAGTTAACTGTTAATCCTTTTTTAAAATGTGTAATTTAAAAAATGAAGTGCACAATTGTTGTGCAATAAGTTTTAGAATTTATTTATAAGCAAATCATTGACAATAGGTAGCTATAATTCGCCATACTTGTTGTAATATCTTTTATTAAGATATTACAAACATTACAAGAATTATGGCTAGGTTCCTGTTGTCAATGAGGAATTATAAATAAATTTATTGACTAATTTTTTCTGATATGTATAATATTTAAAAATTTACATTACCCATAGGGATTGTGCACTTACATTTAAAATTTTTGTCTCTATGTCTTTTTAGTATGTTGTTATTTAATATTTAAACTGTCTTTTGATACTGTTTTCTAATATTTTAATATAAAATTCAGTGCACTTTCCTTTATAAATACTCTTTTTCCTATCTATTGCACTTAATTGTGCACTTTACTTAAAATTTAACGCT
>CANRPT010000034.1 GCA_947632565.1 uncultured Bacilli bacterium
CAATAAAGTTTATCTTTATTGGTTACTAATTATTAAAATCGGGATTTCCATTCGGGATTTCCTAACTTAAATTAACCTCTTTTTTCCCTTTTTATGTTATGATTCGATTACTTTGATGATTTCTTGTATGGTTTGATTGATTTCTTCTTCTTGTTCCAAAATATCTTCAAATGCTAAACAACGATGGAATTGATGGGTATAAGTTAATTGCATGCCACTACTTTCTGCAAAACTTCCTAGTGATGTCAAAGCTCCATCTGTTGAATATTCACTTTTCTTTTTAGAACCAATTATGAGGGCTATCATTTTCTTTCCGGTTAGGCCTCTGGATGCATATAGTGGATTTAGGCGATCCATAAAAATTTTCAGATCTCCTGATAGTAGATTCCAGCGAGTGGGAGTAATAAAAATGAGGTAATCGCTATTTTCCACTTTTTGGATATTTTCGACCATATCATCTTGAAAATCACAAACTCCTGTTTCATCACAATCCATACAACCTGTACATAAATATATTTTTTGATTTCCAGGAGTAATCATATCTACTGAAATTCTTTCTTTTCGAAGACCTTCTTTGATTTTATTAGCCAGTATTTTAGAGTTTCCTTCTCTTCTAGAACCAATTATTATCAACACTCTTGCCATCTTATCACCATTATTAAGGTGTACAGAATGAAAGAAAACATACTATATCTATTCATTTTTTGGATTTTATTGTTTTACCGTACTTTTCAGATTCCATCTTTTATTCATAATTTGGAATAACAACTGCTTTAAAGCCATAGTCATAATTACCAAGGTGTGAGGATATAGAAAATATAATTTTAATAGAATCCCCTACAATTGTGATGATTTCATTTCCGTAACCAGAATATGTTCTACCATTTATCCAAACGACATCTGAGCCAAAATCGTAGTCATCAACAGTTCCATAATTTAAGATAACAGTTAATGACTTTGCTCCTGCATATGTCTTTTCTCCATATACTTTAGATTCCAATTTTTCAGAATATGGATTATGTTCTGATTCAAAGGAATCACAATCAGCTAAATGAACCGTCTTGATTTCTGTGATATTTACCTCTTGCTCTGGCATCTTGAAAGTATATCCACTCATAGGTTCTCCATTCATTTGGAAAGAAGTTACAAATAAATCTCCCGACTTGGATGTCAAAGCAACTTTTTGATTGGAATAATAATATGTTGTGGAAGCTGTTGTTTCAATATCTTCATTTCCATTGACTGTTACTGTATATGGAGTAATTTCTTCTCCTAATTCTACATGACTATCCGATGACTTTGTATTTATCATTCTTTTTACTAAATCTTCATTTTCTGAGATATAATTTACCTTTATCATGGCATTTTCATTAGTAGCTGCACCATCAAACATATCATCATAACTATAAGAACTATATATTGTAGAAGGTAACACATAGATATTGATAGTAGTTGATAAACTAGCACATCGATTAAACATAGAATGCATATTTGTTACATTTGATACATCCCATTCACTTAAATCTCCCACGCTACTTAAGTTGCTACAGTTATCAAACATATAACTCATATTTGTTACATTTGATACATCCCAACTACTGATTCCTTCTAAATCAGTTAACTGGCTACAATAATAAAACATAAAACTCATATCTGTTACATGGGATACATCCCAATTACTTAAATCTACACTGTTTAAGTTGCTACAGTATCGAAACATAGTACCCATATTTGTTGCATTGGAGGTATCCCAATTACTTAAATCTAAAGTAGTTAAATTATCACAACTATAAAACATACTACTCATATCTGTTACATTTGAAACATTCCATCCACTTAAATTTCCTACACTAATTAAATTACTACAACTAGAAAACATAGAACTCATATTTATTACATGAGATACATCCCATCCACTGATAGCATCTAGATTTGTAATACTAGTACTAGAAAACATCCAACTCATATCTGTTACATTATTTACCTTCCAATCACTAATAGCACTTAGATTTGTAATACCAGTACCAGAAAACATCCAACTCATATCTGTTACATTATTTACCTTCCAATCACTAATAGCACTTAGATTTGTAATATCAGTATTAGAAAACATAGAACTCATATTTATTACATGGGATACATCCCATCCACCGATTCCTTCTAAATTAACTAAGCTACTACAACCAGTAAACATAGAACTCATATTAGTTACATTTGAGACATTCCATCCACTTAAATTTAAAGTAATTAAATCCCCACAGTATGAAAACATACCACTCATATCTGTTACATGAGATACATCCCATCCGCTTATAGCATCTAGATTTGTAATACTAGTACCAGAAAACATCCAACTCATATCTGTTACATTATTTACCTTCCAATCACTAATAGCACTTAGATTTGTAATACCAGTATCAGAAAACATAGAACTCATATTTATTACATGAGATACATCCCAACCACTGATAGCATCTAAATTCGTAATACCAGTACCAGAAAACATAGAACTCATATTTGTTACTTTGGAAATATCAAAGTTTTCTAATCCTTCTATCTCTGTTAATTCCGTAAAATTAGCAAATAAATTAGAACTATCAGGATTAGCTATTACTTTTCCATTTGCTTGAATATAAGCTGTTGTATTTTCTTCATCATAATAAGCCATCACACTTTCATCTTCATTTGCTGATATATCCCACTTTTTTGCTCCTTCTATCGGTTGTATCTCATCTTGAAATACTATCTTCGTTATGTCCGATTGATATTGCCATAGTTTTTCTGTTCCATAATAAGAATTTTCTGGAGCTTTCTGAATTACTGGTCCTGTAAATTCATTGATTTTTCCTTCTGCATAAACATTGACCGTTATTTGAAATGTTTTATTATTATAGGGATAAATATCTTCTCCTGTTCCATAATCTTTATATGGACTAAAGTCAATATAATCTGGTATCCACATTCTTAATTCAAAATTCTTCTGATATCCTACTGTACCAGCTGGTACTGTTCCTTCATAAAGTATTTTTTCCTCTACACCCATTGGTATTGTTTCAAAGTCGGCATACTCTAAATAATCAAATACTTCTTCCTGTAAAATTTCTTTAGTATCTTGATCTTTTAATGAAATCTTTACACCATCTTTATCTAAATCTGATTTTTCACTTACTCTTGCTGTTACAGTATATGGTATCCTTGTATTCGTTACAGTATTAGATTTGATTGTAAAATGAAATACTTTTCCTGTTCCTTCTTGATTTCTTCCTAATTCATCAGACATCGGAAAAGCATTCGTAATAGAAATTCCTGCTCCTTGTCTATCAATTTCTTCATAAATAAAAGTTATCTTTCCCGTTGTGATACTATTTTCTGTTAATCCTTCTTTTACATAGTTAAAAAAAGCATAAGTGATTCCTAATGTAATAGCTACTAAACTAATAAGAGATAAAATTAAGAATATCTTTTTTTTCTTTTGATTCATTTTTTCACTCCTATCCTACTATTCATAGTTTATCATACCCCCCCCCAACAGTTTTGTCAAGAATACGAAAATAATTCATATTGTCAAAACGAAAAAAAAAGAGTAAAATGAAGACATGGTGATGGTATGAAGTACTTCTTAATTGGTATCATTAAAATCTATCAAATGATTCCTGGTCCCATGCATGCCTTATGTAGACATCAACCAACTTGTTCTAATTATGCCATAGAAGCCATCCAAAAATATGGTTCTATAACCGGAATTATTTTGGCAAGTAAAAGAATTCTCAGATGTAATCCTTGGGGAACGAAAGGATATGATCCTGTACCAGAACTGAATCAGAAAGGAAGAAAAAAATGAAAAAGAAAAGCTTATTCGTCTTATTCTTATTTACCCTTACACTTTTTACTACAGGATGTTTTAAAAGAGATAATTTAGAAGGAATAGAGATTGTTACAACAGTTTATCCTGTTGAATATATTACGAATTATCTTTATGGAGAACATGCAATTATTAATTCTATCTATCCAGATGGAGTGAATACCACTACTTACACTTTAAGTGAAAAACAATTCAATGACTATAGTAAAAAAGATTTATTTATTTATAATCGTATTACAAATGATAAAGACATTGCTTTAGATTTTACGAATCGTCATCCTAAAATATTATTAATTGATGCTACTTATGGAATGAATTTAACTTATGGAGAAGAAGAATTATGGTTAAACCCTTCTAACCTATTAATGCTTACACAAAATGTAAAAAATGGATTAAAGGAATTTATTACAAATAGCTATTTAGAAAAAGAAATTGATACAAAATATGAAGAATTAAAAGTAACTTTATCTGAGTTAGATGCTGAATTAAAGCTTACAGCTGAAAATGCTACAAGAAAAGTTTTAGTAGTAAATAATGATAGTTTACGTTATTTAGAAAAATATGGATTTGAAGTCATTTCTCTAGATAATTCAACGGCACAAGTAAGTGAAAAAGTAATTAGTGATGTAATCCAAAAAATTCAAAATAATGAAGTAAGACATTTATTCCTTTTAGAAAATACAGAAAATAATGAAGTTGTAACCAGAGTACTAGAGGAAACAAAAATAGAAACCTATACTTTTCGAAAACTAGATAATATTACAGATAGTGAAAGAGATGAAAGAAAAGATTATTTTACACTAATGAATGAAAATCTAGAACTTTTACGTAACGAATTATATTAAAAAGAACCGATTGGTTCTTTTTATTTTTTGTTACTAAGATTTGCATCTACTTTTCCAACATAAACCCAATGCATGGTTTTCGGAATAATTTGTTGGTCACAACGAATACAATGAGAAGAAGTTAAAAATTTTATTTGGAAACCACAATTGGGACAAACAATTTCTTCTGTTTTCGTTTTATTTCTTATAAAAGTTAAAATGTATTCATGAGCAACAGGCATTTCTTGGTTTCCTTCAACAATGATTTCTTTTGATACTTCTTGTTGATTTTCCTCTAATTCTTTTCGAATTGTTTTAGTGTATTCTATATCAGAATAACGAACCCATAATTTCACAATTTCTAAATCATCTAAAACTTGAAATTGAATTAATTTATTCCATTCTTTTTTGATATTGGTAATCACTTGAATTTCCTGTTTTTCTCGTCTATTTTTTAACTCTAATAACAACTGATTATAAATCTGATCAGAGACCATATCCTTTAAAAAAGAATAATCTTCATTGACTATATTTAGTAAAATATTTTGATAAATACCAAATAATTGTTCTTCCATTTCTTCTTTAGAATAAGTTTTACCATACTTTACTAAATCTTTGTTGGATACCTCTTTTAAATTTTTTTCATCTCTTATAAAATAAATAAAAATTCCTACACTAACAACGAAAACAATACTAAATAAAATAATAAAAATCAAATAAATATTCATATTTTACTTTGTCTCCTCTTATCAATTTGATATAGAATAAAAGCAAGAATAGATAATATTAGTCCAGCAGCAACTAAATAAAAGCTAACCTTATATTTATCATAAGTATTTTTATCTTTGATAGGTTGTCTAGGAATTCCAGAAGATTCTTCAATTTGATAACTATCATTTTCCTTATAATCTTGTACGGTCCCTTCTAAATCAGTTCGATAAGAAATTCCTAATTTCTCTCCAAATTGATTCTGATAACGGTTCGTAGAATACTCATAAATTTGTTTTTGAAAAACTCCTTTTCTTGCTTCAGAAAATCCATAATAGGCAGAATCTCCAATAATCGTAAATGGTACTCCTGTTCCAGATTGTTGAAACATGTTTTTGGCATCTATCATATATTGATAATTGGTAGAATCACTGACTTCATAAGAATACACTCTCATATTAGGATATCTCTCTTTTAAAGCTTCTAAATAAATTTTTTCTTGTTGACAAATATCACAGCTATTACTATAAAATAAGTAAATATTTACTTCATTTAAAGCAAAAACTTTACCAGGAAGAAAAGATAAGAAACCAAAAAATAAAATCAATAAAATCTTTTTCATATCACACCAACCTTCTTTTATCATTATATCAAAAAATAGTAGAAGAAGACTACTATTTTTCAACTTAATGACTACAAAACTCTTTTAAGATAGAATAGATTCTTAAAATTTCTGGAATTTTTTCCTCTTTCTCATAATAAGTCATTAATATTTCTGGATTTTTATTTTGTTTTTTAATAGATTTATCAAGAACAATTTCTTTTTCTATTTTATTTAATTTTTTCCAAGCTATTTTAACACTTTCTAGGTCTGTAATTTCTCGATTTGTTTCTACTTGCATAATTCCTAATTTCATGGTTCTACCCGTAAAACGAAAATGAATACGATCTAATTTTCTCAGAAAGTTAGAACGATGATAATCTTCATAAATCATCATAGCATAAAACAAAAGCTGTAATTCTTGGTTGGTTGTTTTTAGAATAGAAAAATATCGAGTTTTTAGTTTTGCATACTGTACTACAACAGTTTCTTCTTCTAAATCTTCTTTTTCTTTTTGTTTCTTTTCCAAAGAGAAAGATAAATTTCCATTTAATACTTTATAGAAGAAAAAGCCAATCAGTAACCAAATTCCAATTCTCATCTCTTCTACAGTTAAAAAGATAGAATCAATTTTCATTAAGAAAAAATTAGTAATGAAAAATCCTAATATGAGAGAAAGACCATAAGTTTTTTGATAATATTTGGTATCAAGTGTTTGCTGATTTAAAATTATTTTCTCGTAATAAATACGGATAAACATTTCAAAAAGAATCACAAGATAAATCATATCTTTCCATAAAAAGAAAAAACTAGAGATTAGTATTATATAAATAACTGGTAGAATTACTACAATACTAGGTGTTTTTTCTTCTAACTTTTTACAGTAATTTAAAAGGAAAAACAAGAAAAAAGCAAAGATAAAATAAAGAAAAATTTGTACTAAATCCATAAATATTCCCCCTAAGTTATGGTTTATTATACTACTACTCTTTCCAAAACACAATTTTTTTTCGAAAACAGATGTAAAATGTTAGAAATACTGTTGTTAAGATAGAAGTGGTATAGGAAAAAATCATGATACTCGTTCCACGATAGTAGGAGGTTAATTGATAAGTCCCTTTTTCCAAAGTAATTCCAACCATTCCATTTTCTGTTTCAAAAGGAGAAATTTTTTCTTGATTCACTAAAACAACATAGCCAGGATAATAAAGGTATGGTAACTCTAGTTTTGCCTGCGTAAATACTGTAATATTACTTTTTAAGTGCGTTCCTTCTTGTTTGGTATTGGTAACAAGCCCCTGCCCTTCTAAAAAGATAGGAAGATGATTTCTGGTACTCAAATAAGAATAATTGTAGATAGCATTTCTTGGTAAATATTCTGCACTAGCAGTTCCCGTTGAACGAACAATTTCTCCTCTTTTTTTTAGGGCATTAGATTGTAGTAAATTAGAATCGATTCCTTCGTTAACAAATCCTATCTTACCAAAATAAAGAATCATTCCCAAACAAATACAAAGAGGGATTAGAATCATTTTTTTGTTTTTTCCGAAAGTTTCTTGATAAGTGAAACCAAAAGTGGCAGAAGAAAAGAAACTAGATATTTGTAAAAATCTCCATGGAAATTGAAAAGTAGAAAATACTTGTGGAAGAAATCTCCAAGGAATGAAATCTAAAGTCAGAATCACAGAAAAAAGCGCTAAGAAAAAATAAGAAGAAGGACATATTTTTTTTCTTTGAAAAATAGAAGAAAATATCATAAGAAGAGCCACTAGTCCTAACAAAAAAGCAGAAGTTTGAACAATTCTCACAGGAGGATCCGGATTATTTTCAAAAAGTGAAATACTACTATTCTCCATCTTTTCTCCGGTTGTTTTCATATATTCAGAATCAAAAACGAGATAATCACTACTTTGTTTTGCTTCTAGTAAAGGTAAAATATTCGGAAGGGAAAGAAGAAGTGCAAACATTAAACTAATAATAAATTTAAAAATAACTTGTTTATTCCATAATTTAGGAAGATAAAAAAGCAAATACAAGGCAGCAAAAATACCAGTTAAAAAAGCACTAAGACTATGTGTTAAAATTAAACCCGCTGTTCCAAAGGTAAGAAGATACCATTTTTCTTTATTTCCAAAAAGAATTTGATTGATTCCATGAAAAACAAGAGGAATAAAAACAAATGCTAATACTTCTCCATAAGCACATCTTACATAAAGATCAAATAAATGGTAAGGAGCTATCATATAAAAAACAGATGCTAAAAATAGAATTTCTTTCTTTTCTGTTAAATCTTTCATCAAAAGATACATCGTTACTCCTGATCCAAAAATAGATAGAATTAAAACAAAATTTGCTGCAAATCCAATCGGAAGAAAGAAAGATAAAAAAGCAACGCAATAGCTCGATAAAACACCATAAAAAAGATTACTAGCATAACCAAAGCCACCCATCATTTGAGGATTCACCATAGGAATTAATTGATGGTCTAAAATAGCTACTTTGGTGGTATTGATACGAAAAAGATGAAAAATACCATCATGGCCATTGATCATTCTTTCTTGCAATAAAGGAAGTCCCACCACTACCGCTACTACCAATAATAGAAAATAAGGAAAATAAGTTTTATGAGTCCATTTTTTTAAAAAATCTTTCATTGAACATACTCTCTTTTCTTTCTTTATTATAAAAAATGAGACTCAAAAAAACAAGGAATGAGATGAATTCCTTGTCAAGAATTGTCAATTTTAGTGGAAAAGCTGGTACCCTTTCGCAAATAATCCTTGAAAAAAAGGAGCTCGATAAATAAACTTGGAAGAATTGGATTCGATTGCTTGAACAATCTTTTTGACGATGCTATTTACTTGGTTATGTCCAAAAAGTTGAAAAAAAGATTCTTCCAGATTAGTTAAAGAAGGTTCTAATTCCTGAAAATAAATACTTTTCTTTTTATTTTCTATCATCACTTCATTAAAACCAGTATTAAAAATACCTGGTTCAATTAACTTTACTTGAATATCGTTGGTTAATAATTTTACTTCTTTTTTTAAACAAGTAGTAAGACTAATTAACGTAGCCTTGGTAGCACAGTAACTTCCTAAAAAAGGAATAGGAACCATGCCAGCAATACTGGACATTACTACTACTTTTCCCTTTTTCTGTGTTAAAAAAAGATGGGCACAATAAGTTTGGATGAGTTCGATATTGGAAAAAACATTAACTTTAAAATTTTCTTCTAAACGAGAGATAGGAAGGTCTAAGATACTTCCTCCATATCCAATACTAGCATTACAGAATAAACAATCAATATCTAAATCATAAATCAATTTTCGATCGAATTCTTTGGTAATATCCAATTGAAAAACAGCAGATTCTTTTTGGAATCCTAATTCTTTTAATTTTTCTACTAAAGTTTTGATTTGATTCTTCCGATGCGTTGTAAAATAAACAAAATGTCCTTTTTTGATTAATTGTATTCCTGTTTCAAAACCAATACCACTAGTTGCTCCTGTTATTAAAATTTTCATCTCATCACCTATTATTAATATGCAAAAGAAAAAAAGGATTATTCCTTTTCAACGAATAATTTGATTTTTCACTTGTTGTAACTGTTGGATACCCTGACTTTGTTCTAAAATAATGTTATTCGCAACTCTTCTTAATTCTGGACTAATAGGATATTGTAGTAAGTTTTTACACATTCGAATAGCTCCTTCATGATGAGGAATCATTTCTGATACAAAATCATAACTCACATTTTCTGTTTGGGCACTTTTTCCCATTTTTTCAATCATTGTTTTCGTAATTTCATAATAACGAATCGCATATTGATAAACAAATAGTATACCATTACGGTAACTACTAGCATTTTTCAAAATGGATTTCATTTCCTGAATACCCTTGGTCTGCATCGAAATAATATTTCTTGCAATCTCCTGTAATTTTAGATCTGTAGAATACGGTAAAAGATTTTGACACATTTCGATTGCTGCTTCATGATGAGGAATCATACATAAAATAAAGTTTCTCGTAATAGAATTTGTAAAAGATTGAGATAACATATGGTAAGACATCTTTTCTAAAATTTCTTGAAAACAAGCAAGATATCTTCCTACCCCAGAATAATTTTCTAAATTCATAGAAACACTTCCTTCTTTTTATTTTATGAAAAAAAGGAAAATGGTTTCTAAAGATTTAATCTATCTTGTCAAACCTTTTTGCAATCGCTTCTGCTACTTTCATGCCATCCATAGCACTAGAGGTAATTCCTCCTGCATAGCCTGCTCCTTCTCCACAAGGATAAATTCCTTGGATATTGGATTCCAAAAATTCATCTCTTACCATTCGAACGGGAGAGGAAGTCCTACTTTCTACTCCAGCTAAAATGGCGTCGTCTCGATCAAAACCTTGAATCTTTTTTCCAAAATAAGGAAAAGCTTCCTTCAAAGAATCACAAATTTCTTTGGAAAAAAGAGAATTTAAGTTAGCAAACTGTATCATTCCACAAAAAACAGGTTCTACTTTTCCAAAAGCAGTAGAGTCTTGATTGTTTTGAAAATCTTGCAGTAACTGTACTGGAATCATACCTTTTCCTAATTGATAGGCTTTTTTCTCCAACTGTTCCTGATATTTTACTCCATCTAAGGGTTGAAATCCGAAATCCTTGGGAAACACTGTCACAATAATAGCACTATTGGCATTTTTACTTTCTCGATCATAATTACTCATACCATTGATTACTAATCGATGTTCTTGACTAGATGCATTTACTACATATCCACCAGGACACATACAAAAAGAATAAACTCCCCTACCATTGGTAGTTTTATAAGTTAATTTATAACTAGCAGGTCCTAAAATTTTAGGAGCATCTTTCCCATATTGACTTTCATTAATCATCTCTTGTGGATGTTCTACTCGTAATCCTACTGCAAAAGGTTTGGCTTCTATTGTAAGTCCTTTTTCATATAGCATAGAAAAAGTATCCCGACTACTATGACCAATTGCTAACACCAAAGTATCACATGCTATTTTTTGTTGATGGTTTACTTCAATTTCTTTCAATCTTCCCTTTTCCAAAATAAGATCCGTAAGGCAAGTTTGATAATAAAATTCTCCACCCATTTCTATAATTTTTTCTCTCATCTTTTTCACAACATCGACTAAAATATCGGTACCGATATGAGGGTTATAACGATATAAAATTTCTTTGGGTGCCCCACATTCTACAAAAATCTCAAATACTTTTTTCATGCGAAAGCAAGGATCATGTACTAAGGTATTTAATTTTCCATCCGAAAAAGTTCCTGCGCCACCTTCTCCAAATTGTACATTGGATTCGGGATTAAAAAGTCCTGTTTTCCAAAACTGAGAAACCGTTTGAATGCGATCTTCTACTTTTTCTCCTCTTTCTATAATAATAGGATGATAGTGATGTTCTGCTAATAGATAAGCTGCAAATAAACCAGCCGGTCCACTTCCTACAATTACGGGACGATTTTTCATCTTTTCTGTTCCACTTTTAGGAAAAAGATATTCTTCCTTAGGAGAGAGAAAAACATCTTTATGATGATTTTTCTTAAAATAGTTTTCTTCTTTTTCTAATACAACATCTACTTCATACACAAAAGAAAGCTTTGGTTTTTCTCTTGCATCTAAAGACTGCTTTTTGATTTGATAATCTTTGATTGCTTTTTCTGATATTTTTAATTTTTTCGCGATTGCTTTTTTTAACTTTTCTTGATAGTCTTCACAAACTTCTATTTTTACTTGTCTTACTCGAATCATTTGAAACATCCTTTCCGGCTAAATATCCGCTAATCCAGGCAAATGCTAAATTAAAACCACCACATTTTCCATCTACATCTAAGACTTCTCCTACCAAATAGAAATTTTTAACGAGATTAGATTCCATGGTATGAGGATTTACTTCCTTCAAAGACACTCCTCCTGTTGCTACTTGGGCTTTCGTAAAATCATTTGTTCCAGTAATTTCCAAAGGAAACTGTTCTATCGTATCAGAAAGTCTTCTTTTTTCTAATTCTGTTAGATCCTTCCAAAAAGCATTTCGATTGATTTTGGCTTCTTTTAATAAAACAAGCATTAATTGATAAGGAAGAATACTTTCTAATAATTCTTCTATCGTATGATTCGGTATTTTTTTATTTCTTTCAGTAAACCAATCATAAAAAGAAGATTCTAAATTAGGAAGAAAGTTTATGATAACAGATACTCTTTTCTTTTGACTTAAATTTTTAGAAGCCATACCACTTACATTAAGAGTACAAATTCCACTGATTCCATAATCGGTTAATAATAATTCCCCCTGTTCTTCTTCCTTGCATTCATTTTCTATCAACAAGCGAATTTTCGCATCAATTCTTACTCCATTCCAATCTTTTAAAAAAGAAGTTTTTGCTTTTAGTTGAACCAAGGCAGGGGTAACAGGATGGATCGTATGTCCTAAACTTTTTGCTAACAAATAACCACTGCCATCACTTCCTGTTTTCGGACAAGCTTTCGAACCAGCTGCTAAAATCACTTGATCGCAAACAATTTTTCTTTCAGCGGAAGAAAGAATAAATCGTTCTTGTTCTTTTTTGACTGATTCTACAGGAAAAGAAGAAATCACTTCAATCTTTCTCTTTTCTACTTCTGATAATAAAATGGTTCGAATACTAGAAGCTTGATTAGAATAAGGATAATAATAGCCATTTTTAATTTTAGGATAGATTCCTAACTGTTCTAAAAAAGAAAGTACTTCCTTTTGATTTTCTTCTTTGATAATTTCTTTCAAAGAAGAAGAAGAATCCGTATGATAATTAGAAAGAGAAATATCCTGATTCCAATAATTACATCTTCCATTTCCAGTTAATAAAATCTTTTTTCCACACTTTTCTGTTTTTTCTAATAATATCACTTCATTTTTGAAAGACGCAACAATGGCTGCTATCAAACCAGATGCTCCTCCTCCAATCACGACTACTTTCTTCATATTTTCCACAACTTTCTTTTTATTTTTTCTTATACTGAAATAACACAGAAGGGCGATGTCCACCACCTGTTTTTATTTTATCTGTTTTTTCTACTTTATCTTGAATCATTCTACGAAAAGCAGGATCAAGAAGCTTCTTTCCTAAAATAACTTCATAAACTTGTTGGAGTTCACCTAAGGTAAAATACTTTGGCATCATATTAAAAACAATATCCGTATATCCTACCTTATTTTTTAATCGTTCTACTCCACATACAATCACTTTGGCATGATCAAATGCTAAATGGGTATTCTTTTTTACGATATATTCATAACGATCACTGGTTGGATTTTTTAATTTCTTTTCAATCGTAATACTGAAACTTTCATTTCCATTATCAAAGGTAACTTGAATTTCTCTTTCCTCTTCTAAGATATCCATTTGAAACCAACTAGCATTTTTACTTAAATGTTCTTTTAAACGATTTTTATCTACTAAAGCAATATAAGATACCGAAACAATTCTCATACGTGGATCTCTATCTAGTTCTCCAAAAGTATATAACTGTTCCATATAAATATCTTGTAAATTTGTTTCTACTTTTAAAATTCTTTTCGCTGCTTCATCAATTGTTTCCTCCATTCTCATAAAACCACCAGGTAAACACCATTTATCTTTAAAAGGATAACTATCTCTTTTCACTAACAAAACACTAAATTTTTTTTCTGGTAACTTTCGATAATTTCCTGTTTCTTCATCGGCTACACTAAAAATTAAGGTATCTGTTGTGAGAGATAACTTCTCAAATTGACTAGAGTCATAATTCTTTAGAAATTCTTCTTCACTTTGATATTCCTTTTTTTCCATTTTTTCACCTCTTTTATCCAATTTGATTATAACACATTTCAAAAAGAAAAGAAGGGCTTCTTCTTTTTTTAATTATTTTCTAATAAGGAAAGTAACATATTTATTACTTTTTGAATTACTTGTTCCTTATTATCCCCCTAGTTTGACAGTTTTATATCATTAATATCGATTTAACCTAGAAAAAATCTAGTTTTTTTATCTTTTTACTATT
>CANRPT010000035.1 GCA_947632565.1 uncultured Bacilli bacterium
AGATACTTTCTTTCATTAAAATTTTATAGATAAAATTATAAGAAACTATTATATTTTCTTTTTTTTCTAAAAACTTTTTAAAATGATTGAAATTAAAATCATAGTATTTATTCTTATAAAGTAGTATAATCTTTTCAGAAAGAGATTTATCAATGGCATTGGCTGGTAGTTTTGATCGATTTCCATGTACGAAGCCTTGTTTACCTCTTTCTTTATAAATAATAATAAGACGATCAATTTGTCTTCTAGATATACCGAGCTTTTGACTAGCTCTATTTTTATTTCCGTTATGATCAACTAATTCTTTAATCACTTCATATTTTTCTTTTTCTTTCATTCTTAATTCTACCTTTCTCATTTCGTCACCTCAAGTGACATATTATATATTACCTTGAGACATTTTTCCAAGTTAACACTTAAGACATTATCACAAATTAATCATATGTGCCAACAGAAAAGAAGTAGAAAAATTTGCTTTTTCAAAGAAAATATGTTATAATAGGCAACATGAAAAGGGGGATATTTTATGTATATTTCTAGATTTGGAAGATTATATGTTGGAGATTTTTTAAAAAATGGATTTACTACTTCTAAAATTGTCTTTCATCCAAGTGAAAATTTAGTAGTAGATTATGCAGTTCTTTGTCCCTATGTTACAGATGTAGAATCGAATAGTCCTATCTTAATTTCTAATGATAATCATGTAAAACCATTAGCACATTATATGAATCAATTCGGTTGGAAAAGAAAAGTACCTGCCTATGAAAAAGAAAAACAACGATATATTGTGAAAGAAGTAAAAGAGTTATATAAATTGAAAAAAATTTAATAATTCTTTTTTTTCTGAAAGATAGCTTTTTCCGGAAAGTTCTTTTATAATAGAAAGAGGAAGTGAAAAGATGAAATTAGCAGAAGATTGGTTAGATTATGAAATTATCGATAGTTCAAAAGGAATGAAATTAGAACGATGGAAAAATATTTACTTGTTAAGACCAGATCCACAAGTAATTTGGGATAACGGAAATTTATTAGAAAAATATCCTCATATTCATGCTCATTATATTCGTAGTAATCAAGGAGGAGGACATTGGGAAAACTTACAAAAAACACCAGCAAGTTGGCAAGTAAGCTATAAAGATTTAACCTTTTGTATTAAACAAATGGGATTTAAACATACCGGTTTATTTCCAGAGCAAGCCGTAAATTGGGATTATATGAGAGAAAAAATAGAAAATAGTCATCGTCCTATTAAAGTATTAAATTTATTTGCTTATACGGGAGGTGCTAGTGTAGCTTGCTTAAAAGCAGGTGCAAGTGTTGTACATGTCGATAGTTCTAAAGGAATGATTGATTGGGCAAAAGAAAATGTAAAAGCAAGTAAATTGGAAGAAAAACCAATTCGTTATTTAGTAGATGATGTCAAAAAATTTGTCCAAAGAGAAATTCGCAGAGGAAATCAGTATGATGCGATTATTATGGATCCACCAAGTTATGGTAGAGGAGCGAATGGAGAAGTTTGGGATATTGAGAAAGATTTCGATCAGTTGATTACAGATTGTGTACAATTACTTAGTGAAAAACCATTATTCTTTTTGATTAATTCTTACACGGGTGGTCTTACAAAAGAAGTGATTCATAACCTAATCAAATTAAGAATTTTACCAAAATATACTGCTACGGTAGATATAGAAGAAATTGGTTTAGCAATAAAGGAAAAAAATCTCATTCTACCTTGTGGAATCACTGGGAGAGTAGATTTTCATGAATAAGTTAGAAGTTTTATATGAAGATAATCATATGATTGTGGTTTATAAACCTGCCAATATTTTAAGCCAATCTGATATTACGAATGATTTAGATTTATTAACAATGGTAAAAAATTATATCAAAGAAAAATATCAAAAACCAGGAAATGTCTATATAGGATTAGTTCATAGATTAGATCGTCCCGTAGAAGGAATTATGGTATTTGCTAAAACCAGTAAAGCTGCTGCTAGATTTAGTAAACAAATTCAAAATCATGAATTTCAAAAAAATTATTTGGCTTTAGTGCAAGGAATGATGAAGGAAAAAGAAGGAACTTTTTGCGATTATTTAGAAAAACAAGAAAATGGGAATACGATTGTAACAGATGAAAAAAATGGAAAAAAATCCGTTTTAACATACCAAGTAATGCAAGAAAAAGATGGTATAAGTTTTGTTTCCATTCAATTAATAACGGGAAGACATCATCAAATTCGCGTACAATTTGCTAGTAGAGGATATCCTTTAGTAGGAGAAAATCGTTATTCTAAAAGTTCTTCGCAAAAACTGTATTTGTGTTGTAGTCAATTATCGTTTTTACATCCTATTACTAAGGAAAGATTCGTTTTTCAAAGATATCCTCAAGAAGGTTTATGGAAAAAATTTTTAAAATAAAATAAATTTTCGAAAAAATAAGAAATATGTAATTTATTTTGTGAAAAAGAATTGCATTTCTTGTTTTTTTTTGCTATGATTTTAATAGAATAAAATAAGGGAGATGAAAAAATGAACGAAATGATGGACTTTATAAAAACAATACCCGGAATTTTAATTATATGTGGTGTTATTTTATTAGTAATCGCAATCATTTTATTTATAGCAGGTTCTAAAAAATCTAAGAAAGAAAAGAAAAGTGGAAATTCGATGGTAGAACCAGCTGTAGAAAATAATCATTTAGGGGAGACGGGGAATCCAGTTAATCTATCTGCTGAACCACAGGTTTCAACAGTGGATAATTCGGTTGATACTGCTAGTATGACTGATGTTAGTCCTGTTACTGATGTTCCAGTTGATAATACGAATTCAATCACTACTGACAATAGTATAAATTTTACACCAAATTCTGTAGAAGAAACACCAATTAATCCAGAACCAACTCCAGCATTTGAAATGCCAGCTATGGATACGGTTACACCAACAGTAGAACCAGAAGAACAAACGGTAGAGTCTGCTTCTGTTTATGGAGGAGAAAATCCTGCTATGCATATTGAAATGCCAGAAGAAAAGCCAGTAACGATTTATGGTGGAAATGATCCATTAGAGAAAACTCAAAATATTCCACCGGTAGAAGAGCATCATGAACCATATGGTGGAGAAAGTCCAGAAGTGAAAATGGAAGAAGCTCCTTTAGCAGAGCCAACACCTGTTGAGATTCCAAGTGAATCTACTGTAGAAATGCCTACTGAAGCTTCTGAAATTCCAGTGGAAATTCCAAGCGAACCAACACCTATTTCAATCGAAACACCAGTAGAAGTTCCAAGCGAACCAACACCTATTTCAATCGAAACACCGGTAGAAGTTCCAAGTGAACCAACACCTGTTTCAATTGAAACACCAGTGGAAATTCCAAGTGAACCAACACCTGTAGAAAATACCCAACCAGAAAATCCTACATCAGTAGAAGAATTATAAAGACTTTCTTAGTCTTTTTTCTTTTCCTTCTACATACAATTTATTGTAGAAAGGAATGATAAAATAATTATGGAAACATTGAAAGTTTCATCCAAATCGAATCCCAATAGTGTAGCAGGAGCATTAGCAAATGTCTTTCGTGAGAAAGGTTCTGTAGAAATTCAAGCAGTAGGAGCAGGAGCACTAAACCAAGCAATTAAAGCAGTTGCAATTGCTAGAGGATTTGTAGCTCCTAGTGGAAAAAATTTAGTGTGTATTCCTGCATTTACAGATATCACAATTGATGGGGAAGAAAGAACAGCTATTAAATTAATCGTAGAAGCTATTTCATAGCTTTTTTTCTTGAAAAAAAACTATTTTTTTGTTAGAATATTAAAAAATGGAGTTGGTAGTATGACTCAATTAAAGAAATATTCATATTTTAATGAAGAGGAATTTTATCGCATCTTATCTTTAAAACAACAACATAAATATTATCAATTCGAAAAAGTTTGCTGTCATTATTTAGAACAATATCCATATGATTGTAGAGTCTTTAATTTATACGCTTCTTTTTTCATTGAATTTGGAAAATTAGAAGAAGCAGAAAAAATTTTAAGCCAAGTTCAAATTCAAAAAGGAACAAAAGAAGAGGATATTTATCAAATACGTTACACCAAAATGAAACTATTGGGATTTCAAGAAAAATTTGAAGAGTGTTATCAATTGTTTCAAGAAAATAGAGAATATTTTAAACAGGAAAAAAAAGGTTTTTACTTTATAGAAGCTTATTTAAGAAACCAATTAAATTTATTACAGGAAATATCAGAAGAACATTCCTATGCAATTAATCAAATCGTGCAGTATAGCGATCAAGCAGCATTAGATCATATTCGAACAAACCATCTTTTGGAAAATATAGAGGATAAGTCATTTTTTTTAGAAGATTTTCCACTAGAAGAAATTTATTTTCATATTAAAAACATACTTCCATCTTTAGAAGAGAAAAAAGTATTGTCTAGTATTTTCAAAAATGAATATATTTTTTATTATCCACACTGTGGAATGGATCAAGAAACACCTTTAAATTATATTAGAATTTTTACCTTTCAAAATTCTAATCAAATGATTACCATGTTTCCAAGTAATAATTGGAAACAATATCCTGTTACCGATTTATCAAATTTACAAGAAAAAAAATCAGATTCTAAAATAAAGAGATTAAGTCAAATTGAAAAGTTCCAACAAAGATATAAAAACTATTGATTTTCAAATTCATTTTAGAGTATAATAAAAATAAGAAATCGAAAAGAGAACTAATAATAGATTTTCTATTTTAAGAGACTTAGTGGTTGGTGGAAACTAAGATAGAACCTATTTATCTACTCTCTCATGAGGACTTAATCTGTTCCGGTAATATTACCGTTATCAAAAAAAGTATAAAAGGATGGTACCGTGTTTCAAACACTCCTTGAGCGGTATCATCTTTTTTTTAGGAGGCTATGATGAAAAAAATTTGGATTGCTTGTAGTAAATGGAATTATTTATATGTTGAAAAAATCAAAAATAGATTAGAGCAGATGGGATATCAAGTGATTTTACCAAATTTTATAGAAGATCCAATGATAGAAGAAAGGATCAAAAAAGAATTTACTAAAGAGAAACATATTGCCTTTTGTCGAAATTCATTTCTACAAAGCCAAGAAAAGGCAAAAAATAGTGATGCTATCTTTGTACTCAATCAAGATAAGATAAAAGATGGGGTGGTTTACCCAAATTATATAGGAGGAGCTACTTTTTTAGAAATTTACGATTCTTATTCATGCAATCATCCTATCTTTTTTTATCACGATATTCCAGAAGGAATGTTATATGATGAATTAGAAGGAATGAATCCTATTATTTTACAGGAAGAATTATTTGATATATTCCAGTATGATGATTTTTCGGAAATATCGAAAGAGAATCATTTTAGAAATTACTTTACAGAATCTGATTGCCAGAAGTTAAAAGATTGTGAAGACAATTATCTAAAAGCAGCTATTGTAGTTAGAAAATTATTTGAAAAGAAAAGAGATAAGTCAGATCATCCTTATATAGAACATTTACAAAGAGTTTCGAATCGCTTAGAAAATCACTTACAAATAGCAGGACTATTACATGATATTGTAGAAGATACAGAAATTACTTGTAAAGATTTATTAGAATTAGGGTTTCCATTAGATGTGGTAGAAATAGTTCTCATTGTAACCAAAGAAAAACAAGATACTTCGAATCTTTCCAAAAAAGAAAAACTACTGCTATATGAAAAAGAAATAGAGAGTGTAATCAACAGTAGAAGAAGGGATGCGAGTCTTTTAAAAGAAGCTGATATGAGTGATAATTTTCAAGAAGATAGATTACGAGAATTACCAAAAGAAAAACAAGAATGGTTTTCTGAAAAATATGGAAAACAGTTAGTGAAATTAAGAAAAGTAAATCAAGAAAGGAATCAAAAATTATGTTAGATATTAAGTTTATTCGAGAAAATCCAGAAAAGGTAAAGGAAAATATTAAGAAAAAGTTTCAAGATGTAAAATTACCATTAGTGGATGAAGTTATTGCATTAGATGAGAAAGCCCGTCACTTACAAGTAGAAGGAGATCAACTTCGTAATGAGAAAAATCAAGCCTCTAATCAAATTGGAGCTATGATGCGTGAAGGAAAAAAAGAAGAGGCAGAGGCTTTCAAAAAAAGAGTAGGAGAAATCAATGAAAGACTTGCTACTTTAGAAAAAGAAGAGGAACAAACCAAAACCATTTTAAAAGCCAAAATGATGGTTATTCCCAATATGATTGATGAATCTGTGCCAATTGGGAAAAATGATACAGAGAATGTGGAAATAGAAAAATTTGGAGAACCAGTCGTACCAACTTTTGAAGTACCATATCATGCTGATATTTTAGCAAGTATCAATGGAATTGATAAAGATAGTGCTGGAAGGACAACTGGAAATGGTTTTTATTATTTAATGGGAGATGCGGCTAGAATTCATTCTGCTATGATTAGTTATGCTAGAGACTTCATGATTGAAAAAGGGTTTACCTATTGTGTTCCTCCTTTTATGATTAGAAGTGATGTAGTTAATGGAGTCATGAGTTTTGATGAAATGGAAGCAATGATGTATAAAATAGAGGGAGAAGATTTATACTTAATTGGCACTAGTGAACATTCTATGATTGGGAAATTCAAAGGTCAAATATTAGAGGAAAAGGACTTACCATTTACTTTAACTAGTTATTCTCCTTGTTTTAGAAAAGAAGTAGGGGCTCATGGAATTGAAGAAAGAGGAGTATATCGTGTACATCAATTTGAAAAACAAGAGATGGTAGTGATTTGCAAACCAGAAGATTCTATGGATTGGTACAATAAAATGTGGAAATTTACAGTCGATTTCTTTAGAAGCTTAGATATTCCTGTTAGAACGTTAGAGTGTTGTAGTGGGGATTTAGCTGATTTAAAAGTAAAATCCTGTGATATTGAAGCTTGGAGTCCAAGACAACAAAAATATTTTGAAGTAGGAAGCTGTTCTACTTTAGGAGATGCACAAGCAAGAAGATTAGGAATTCGTACCAAAGGAGAAAATGGAACATATCTAGTTCATACTTTAAATAATACAGTATTAGCTTCTCCAAGAGGATTAATTGCCTTTTTAGAGAATAATTATCAAGAAGATGGGTCAATCAAAATTCCAAAGGCTCTTCAACCATACATGGGTGGAAAAACCAAGATTGAAAAGAATCGATAATTTCATTGAATACTGTGTAAAATTAGTATTGATGAATCACTCTGAAAATAAAAGAAGAACGCAATATGAATCAGTGTTCTTCTTTGTTTTGAATTTTATAAATTTTATAGAAAATATTGTATTATTTCGAAATTTATTTTAAAATAGTAAAGCAGTATGGAAGGAATGATGAAATGCAAAATCAAAATAATTCACAAACAAAGGTAGAAGAAGAAAAGAAAGATTCACAAGATTTAATTCATCAAATTTCACCCCAATTTTTAAAAACAAATATAGAAGACTGTTTAATACCAAAAGAAGAAATCAATATTTATCCATACCAATTTCGAGATTTTAGAAGTTCTAAAATATTAAGAAAATAAAATGTAATCCGAAAAATGATTACTTTTTATTTTTTTTCTATGTTCGACACTCTTCAACAAAATATTCCCTTTTCCTGTATTAAACTGGGTATAAAGTAGAAAGTACAAAGCATAATATATAAAGTACAATCTATGATATATTTCTTAAATTTTAGGAGGGAGAAAGAAAATGAAAAATTTAAGATTTCTATGGTTAGGGGTATTATTGATTATCATGATATCCATCATACCAGTATCAGCATTAGAATTAAGCTCAGCTGAAGAACCTAAATTTGCAACTTGTACGGAATTAAATCAACATTGTGTAGGGGATTCTAATATTTTCTTGGCTAATGGTACACCCATTACCATTGCAGAATTAAAAGAAGATGGGTATGTTGCAGTAGTTCGTTATACTTGGCAAGGGGAAGATAAACAAGTAAAACTAAAGAGTGGTGTAACCGTAATAGGAGGAGGACATAACAAATATTATGATACTTCCAATATTACGATGGAAGGTGGAGAAGTTCGAAATATCATTGGTGGTGGATTACATGGTGATGTAAATACTGCTATTGTTACCATGAATGGTGGAAAAGTTACAGGAGCCATCAATGGTGGAGGTGCAGCAAGTTTTATTGCAGATGATCACTGGACCGATGATTTAACAGCAACTGATAAAGATCATGATCGTGCAACAGTATCTGATGCCAAAGTCATTATTAACAATGGAGAAATTGGTACTGTCTTTGGTGGAGGAGAAGGAAAAAGTTATACGCAGAAGAATCAAGTAGAAATTACAGGTGGAACAATTGATCATGTTATTGCTAGTGGTTCTAATGGGTGGACAGATGAATCAGAAGTAGTAGTTCGTGGTGGAGAAATTGAAGTATTACATAGTATCAACCGTGGTGAAATGCAAAAAGCTACAATTTCTGTAACCGATGGAAAAGTCAATCAAATTTATGTTGGTGGAGAATCTACTAGAGAAGCTAATTGTACTGGAAAAGTAGAGGAAATTAGTATTTCTGTAACAGAGCCAGCAACAGTTACCAAAATATCTTATGGTTTGAATAATGGAACAGAAATCAAAGATCACGAAGAAGAGACTCAAATATCTGTCGTTTATGATGAAGCAAGTGTAGAAGAGTTAGAAACAGAGTTACAGGCTAAGGCTTTAGCACAAGTTGTCATTACTTTCCAAGGACAAGAATATCACTTGAATAAAGGAGAAAATTGGAATGGTTCATCAGTAGGGGCTAAAGCATTACAACAAGCTTTATCAAAATCTAAAAATGTAGAAGGAAAGACTTACTACAAGTTTGTAAATGACAAGAATGAACAAGTAACCAATAAAACACAATTTCAAGAAGATACAACAATTACTACTTTATATACAGTAGAAGTCACCTTTGTTTATCCAGGAGAATCAGATCAATTTAGTATTACTGGAATTTTAGAAGGAACTAGACTAGGAGAATATCAAGCTTCCTTGGAAGCCATTCAGAAAGCAGAAAATAAGATTTTTTCTCATTTTGAAGATCAAGATGGAAATGAAGTAACAGAAGATACAATTCTTACAAAAAATATAACAGTAAAAGCAATGTTTAAAGTAAAAATTACTTATGTTTATCCAACAGGAGATGACTTTAGTATTGTAGTACCAGAAGGAACAAAGTTAGAAAAATATCAATCATCTTTAGAAGCAATTAAGAAAGCAGATAATAAAATTTTCTCTCATTTTGAAGACCAAAATGGAAATATAGTAGATGAAAACACAATTGTTTCTGAAAATATGATAATCCATGCTGTTTATAATATATCTATAACATTTATTGATGAAAATAAAGAAAGTTGGAGTGTTATCGTACCAGAGGGAACTTCTTTAGGAGATTTAAAGGAATTAGAACACCCTATTTGGTCAGTAGAAGAGTTAAAAAATGTAGAGGGAAAGACTTTTGTAGAATTTATCAATAATGATACAAAAGAAACAATTCTAGAAGAAACTCCAATTACCGAAAATATTACAGTAAGTGCAATTTATGAAGAAATGCAATCAGGAGAACCTGGAAATCCAAATGAAGGAGAAAATCAAACTCCAAGTGATTCAGATAATAATGAACAAAATCAAGAACAACCTCCTATTTTAGAGGATAATAACCAAAATTCAAATGAAAACAATGGAACAATTGAGAATCCAAGTACTTTCGATGGTGTGATGAAATTTGTAGGAATGATTTTCTTTAGTATGATAGCATTTTCTTTTGGAATAACCTTACTGAAGAGAAAAAACTTAGAAAAATAAAAACGTAAGATACTTCAAATAAGAGGTATCTTTTTCTTTACATATTTGACAGTTTCTAGAAAAGTAATATTTTGTGAGACTTTGTCGAAAAGGTATCAAAAGCATTTGATTTGGTCTATATTAAATATACAAAAGAGGTGAAATATGTTAAAAATTGATTTGGAGTTTATAAGAGGAATGTTATTTGTAAGATTAGAAGGAAAATTAGATCAAAATACTTATACCAAACTAAGTGATTGTTTGAATCAGATGATTTATGAAAAAAAAATAAAATATTTTGTGATTAATCTAGAATATTTGGAAAAAATGGATGAGATAGGAATGAAAGCAATTATGGATCGATATTTAGATGTCATTCTACAAAATGGAAAGTTAATTCTTTGTGGATATCGTGATTTATGGATACCAAAAATGCAATGGAAAAAGAAATTTTTTCAGATTGAAAAAACAAATAATGAATTAGATGCCTTAAAACTAATGAATATATAGGAGAAGAGAAAAATGGAAAATATTTTAAAATATGAAAAGTTAGTAAATAGTATTGCTAGTAAATATAGTTATTATTCTAATTTTGAAGATTTAAGACAAGAAGGAATGATTGGTCTTTTAAAAGCATTAGAAAAGTATCAACCCAATAGTCAAACTAAATTTTCTACCTATGCTGTATTTTGGATTAAAGGAGCTATCTTAGAATATTTAAGAAAAGATAAAAATATTAAAATTAGCAAAGAAATACAATCTCTAAGTAAAAAAGTAGATCTCTATCAAGAACAGTTAAGACAAAAGTTAAATAGGGAACCAACTATTTCAGAATTAGCTTTCTTCATGGAAGAATCAGAAGCTAATATTATGGATGCTATCCATTCTAAAGAATTTGTATTAAGTAGTGATTATGGAATCAATCAAGATGAAGAAGGAAAAGAGGTAAATCTTTATGATATTATTCCTTATTATGAATTAGGTTATCAAGAAGATATTTTAGATTTAAAGATGGCTTTAGAAGGATTATCCAAAGAAGAACAAGAAATTATAAATTTACGATATTTCCAAGAAATGACCCAAAGTGAAGTATCCAAAGAATTAGGAACGAATCAAGTTAATATTTCAAGAAATGAAAGTAAAATACTAAAAAAATTAAGAGAAAATATTGCATCATAGATATATGATATTATTACACCTTCCCTCATTACTAATTGACAGATATCGGAAGAAATATTAAAATAAATATATAGGATAGTGATGGGTTATGTTAATAAAGAAGAAAAATTCAATCGTTATATTTGGATTAATACTAACTTTAATGACAGTAACAATTGGAGTTAGTTTTTCCTTTTTTCGTTATACAAAGAATGGCCTAATTGAGAATTCCATAAAATTAGGAGATATTACTTTTCGCTATGTAGAAAATAAAAGTATTGGAAATGGAGTAACAATAACAGATGCTTTTCCTGTTCCAGATAGTGAAGGAAAACAACAAGAAGAAGTTTTTGATTTTCAAATAGAAGCAAATCTAGCAAGAAGTGATTTAGAATATGAAGTAGTAGCAAAACAAATAGAAGGAAATATTTCATTAGATATATTAAAATTTTATATGACTGAAGTAACAAACGAAGGAGAAAAAGAATTAGAAAATTGTATCAATGATCAAAAGGAAGTAAAGACATTAGGAGAATATGATAATACAAGAATTATCAATAAAGAAGGAAAAACAATTTATCAAGAAAAAATATTAAGAAATACAAGAGATTATATCAAAAAATTTCGAGTAAGAATGTGGATAAAAGATGGAATAGATATAGCTGAAGCACATGAAACAAGTGGAAGTATCAGAGTAGATGTATATGCAAATAGTAACAGAGATATGGCAGCAACAGATGCTACCACACCAAGTGATGTAAGAATAGAGAGAATCATTTTAAATCATCAGTATTTATTTGAAAAGGTATCGGATGAAGAGTATGAGTATACAGTGACGGTACCAAGAAAAGTAGAAATGGCAGATATTTTAGTAGTGCCAACGAATTTGGATGCAACCATCAAACTAGAAGCAATTAGACAAGTGGAAGCTATGTCAATTGCAAACGATTATTCTTTAGTCGTAGGACAAAATTTTTATAAAGCAATTATTACAAGTAGTGATGGAAGTAAAACGGAAGAACATATTTTAAGGGTAGAAAGAGAAAAATCTGATGAAACAGGATTAAACTTTTTAAAAGTAGGGGAATATACACTAACTCCAAGTTATTCAGATGAAATAAATGTATATCGAGTAATCGTACCTTATGAGACTACCCAAGTAGAAATAAGTGCAGAACTAAAAGAAAATTTAGAAAAAATAGAAGGAACTGGGGTAGTAAATTTAAATACAGAATCAGAAATTACTGAAACAGAAATAACAGTAACAGCTGAAAATGGAAGAGAAAGAAAAATTAAAATTACGATTGAAAGAAAAAAATCTGATGATGCAAGTATTGGAAATGTAGGAGTAACAGGATACGATTTAAAATCTGTAGATGAGAATACTTACGTTGTTGAAGTAGAAGCGAAAGTAGATACAATTGAAATCAAAAATGTAACACAAGTAGGAGCAGTTGTAACTGGAGATATAGGAACGCATAGTAATTTAGCCTATGAAGGAGAAGGAGAAAATATCTTTCATATTAAGGTAACAAGTCAAAGTGGATTAGTAGAGAAAGATTATATCATTCAAGTAATTCGTAAAAAAGATGCTAATACAGAAGTAAATTGGATTAAAGCTAAAGCAGGAGAACAAAGTTATGAACTAACAAAGGATGATGAAACACATTATAGTCTAACTGTTGATAATAGTGTAGAAAGAATAGAAATAGAAGCAGAACTAAAAGGATATGAGGCAACTGTAAAAGGTAGTAAAGATACCCATCCTTATTATGATTTAACAGTTGGTAAAAATGAGATACAATTAACTGTAACCAGTCAAAATGGAGATACAGAAATTTATTACATCACAGTAACAAGAAAGAAAAGTTCAGATGCAACATTAAGAGAATTAAGTGTAAAAAACCAACAAATACAACCAGAATTTAGAAGTGACTTAGATTCTTATACCCTAACGGTACCATATGAAGTATCAGATTTAGAAGTAACAGCAACACCTAATAATAACCAAGCTACAACAAGTGTAAGTGGAAATACAGATTTAAAAATAGATATTGATAATATCGTAACGATAACAGTAACAGCAGAAGATGGAACACAAAAAACTTATACAATTACAGTAAAAAGAGAAAGAGAAAAAGTAAGTACTTTAGAAAGTTTAACGATAGATGGATATAGTCTAAGTTTTAGTAAAGATAAGAAAGATTATAATATTACTTTGGAGGATACCCAAATTAATATTACTGGAACTCCAACGAGTAATAATGCATTGGTAAGTGGTTTAGGGGAAATGAGTTTTAGTAATGGAAAATTAAAATGGGGAGAGAATAAATATCAAATTATTGTGACAGCTCAAGATGGAGAAACACAAACAATCTATACAATAACTGTGGATAATCAAAGACCAACTGCGCCAACATTAAAAGGAGGTAGTGGAGCAAATTGGGTAACAAGTGCGCCAACCATTACTTTAGATAGTGCAGGAAGTGCGGTAAGTTCCGTAAAGAATTATGAATATTATATCACCAATACAAATCAAGCGCCAACCGATGCAACAACTGTAACAACAACGACAACAAAAGACGTAACCATATCAACAGAAGGGACAAGTTATGTCTACTATAGGACAGTTTCTGAGAAGGGAAATAAGAGTGTTTGGAGTAGTCCTCAAGTAGTTAAATTAGAAACCACAGATCCAAGTGCTCCAATGATAGCTGGAGGTTCTTCATCATGGTCAGCAAAAGCTTTAACAATCAATGTTTCAAAGGAATCTACTGCAATCAGTGGAATTAAAAATTATCAATATTATATCTCAACAGATGCAACTACTCC
>CANRPT010000036.1 GCA_947632565.1 uncultured Bacilli bacterium
TAAACTTTTTAATACTAAAGATATTGCTCTATTGTTAAAGAAAAACACATGATTTAAATTTTCATGCGTTTATCCTGATATTTTTCAAGATATTTAGACAAATAGTTGATATAATGATAATATAATAAAAAGAAGGTGATGAGATGTTTACAAACAAAAAAATTTTAATTTTAGGTTTTGCAAGAAGTGGTTATGAAATAGCCAAATTATTAATAGAAAAGGAAAATCAAGTAATAGTAAATGATTATAAAGAATTAAATCCAAAAGATAAAGAGAAAAAAGAAGAATTAGAAAAATTAGGAGTAAAATTTATTTTTGGAGGACATCCTGAGAATTTATTAGATGCTAGTTTTGACTACTTAATCAAAAGTCCAGGTATCGCAATAGATCATCCTTATGTATTGAAAGCAGAAGAATTAAAAATAGAAGTAGTAAATGAAACAGAAGTAGCCTATCGACTTTTACCAAAAGAAAAAAATATAACCTTAATAGGAATAACTGGTACGAATGGAAAAACCACAACTACAACTTTAATTTATGAATTCATCAAAGCATCCGGAAGAAGAGTGCATTTAGCGGGAAACATTGGTTATCCTTTATGTAGTTTTTTAAAAGAGTTAGAAGACAATGATATCATTGTAGATGAAATTAGCTGTCAACAATTAGAAAATGTCAAAGAATATCATCCTCATATTGCCGTGTTAACCAATATTAGTGAAGCTCATCTAGAATTTATGAAAACATATGAACACTATAAAGAAGTAAAGCAACGAATTTTCCAAAATCAAACCAAAGAAGATATTGCGATTACTAATATGGAAAACGAAGAAGCTTTATCTCTAGTAAAAGACAGCAAAGCAACAACAAAATATTTTTCCAGTAAAAATGAGATAAATGGAGCCTATATAAAAGAACAAGCAATCTATTATTATGAAGAAAAAATAATTGATTTAAAAGAAATCAAATTAGTTGGAAATCATAATTATGAAAATATTATGGCGGCCATTTTGGCTGTAAAAGAATTAGGTGTATCAACAAAAGTAATAGAGAAAGTTTTAAAGGAATTTAATGGAGTAGAACATCGCTTAGAATTTGTAAAAGAAATAGAGAAGAGAAAATTCTATAATGATACAGAAGCAACGAATATTAAATGTACACAAATTGCTTTATCTTCTTTCCAAAATTCCATTATCTTGTTCTTAGGTGGCTATGAAAGAGGACAAGATTTTAATGAATTAGAAAATTATATTCAAAATGTAAAAGCCATTTTTGCAATAGGAACTTGTAGAAAAAGAGTGAAAGAGTTTGGAGATAAAATGAATATTCCAACTTATCAATATGAATACTTGAAAGATGCCTTTCCAACAGCCTGGGCGATTAGTGAGGAAAATGATATTATATTATTAAGTCCAGCAAGTGCTTCTTGGGATCAGTATAAAGAATGTGAAGAACGAGGAAAAGAATTTAAAGAATATGTAGAGAAATTAGGGAATAGTGAATGAAAAATGAAATATTGATATTAGAAGTGAACGGAAAGAATGAGATAATAGATTATCAAAGAACGTTATATGAAGCAGCAATTTTAGGAATATCTTCCGTCATGTTAATCTTTTCTTTAGAAGATAATAAATTTTTTGATAGCAAACTAGAAAAAATGACAGAAATAATTTTAAAAACATGTAAAGCATTAGAAATAACTCCTATCAACGATTCTATAACTTTCTATGGTTACCTAATTGGAAATAGTGTTGGAGTATTAACCCCTAGAGGACATGTAGAAAAATTATCTGGAATTCCTAAATTTTCGGATTATAAAAAAAGAAAAGAGAATAGAGAAAAAATAGATATGGTAGAAGATTTTGAAGATTTTTATAATAGAAAGGGAAAATAAAAAGGTGAAAAGATGAAAATAGTAGATGTAAAAGGAAGAGAAATTTTAGATTCGAGAGGAAATCCTACGGTAGAAGTAGATGTAATTCTAGAAAATGGAATAATAGGAAGGGCAGCGGTACCAAGTGGAGCTTCTACGGGAGAAAGGGAAGCTTTGGAAATGCGAGATGGAGGAACTCGTTTTTTAGGAAAAGGAGTTTTAAATGCCGTAGCAAATGTCAATGGTCCACTTCGTGATTTAGTAATAGGAATGGATGCAGAAAACCAAAAAGAGCTTGACTATGCGATGATTCAACTAGATGGAACCAAAACAAAATCAAAATTAGGGGCAAATGCCATTTTAGGAATTAGTATGGCAGCACTAAAAGCAAGTGCGATAGCAAAAGGATTACCATTATATCGTTATATTGGAAATGGTACTACTTTACCAGTACCCATGATGAATATTTTAAATGGAGGAGCTCATGCAGATAATAAACTTGATTTTCAGGAATTCATGATTGTTCCACAAAGAAATACGATTCATGATCGAATTAGAGTAGGAGCAGAAGTTTTTCACAATTTAAAAAAAGTATTAAAGGAAAAGAAATTAGCAACCGGTGTAGGAGATGAAGGAGGATTTGCTCCAGATTTAGATTCGAATACAGAAGGTTTTGAATTAATCATGGAAGCAATCCAAAGGGCAGGATATGAACCAGGAAAAGATGTTTGTATCGCCATAGATGTTGCTGCCAGTGAATTTTATGAGAAAGAAACCAATACTTATCATTTAGTTGGAGAAAATAGAAAACTAACAACAGATGAATTAATTGATTTTTATCAAGAATTAGTAGAAAAATATCCAATTATTTCCATTGAAGATCCAGTCGATGAAAATGATTGGGAAGGATTTACGAAAATAACAGAAAAATTAGGAAATAAAATTCAATTAGTAGGAGATGACCTATTTGTAACCAATAAAGAATGTTTACAAATGGGAATTGAAAAACATGCAGGAAATGCTATTTTATTAAAAGTAAATCAAATAGGAACCATTACAGAAACGTTAGAAACAATAGAACTTGCTAGAAGTCATGGTTATCGAACGATTATTTCCCATAGAAGTGGAGAAACAGAAGATACTACGATTGCTGATTTAGCAGTAGGATTAGATTTAGAACAAATTAAAACCGGTTCTATGTCCAGAACAGATAGAATTTGTAAATATAACCAATTAATGAGAATCGAAGAAAAATTAAACCAATAAAAGTCATCAAACGACTTTTTTTGGTGAAATAGTATTTGAAATTAAAAAAGGAAAATAAAAAAGCAGTAGGTGGTTTCATGTCAAAATTAAAAGAAAGTATGAAAGAGACAAAAACAAATCTAAAAATGTCCTGGTATTTTATCAAAAAGAAAAAGAAAAATCTAATTATCATGAGCATTTTATCAATCTTAATATCAGGAAGTAGTATCATTTTACCAATCTTATCTGCCCAATTATTACTCAAACTCACCAATGGTTTATTAGAAGAATTATTAGGAGTATCTCTATTCATCTTTGGTATTGAAATGAGTAGAAACTTAATCTTTTTTTTCCTTCAAAAAATAACGCAAAAATATATGATTGAAACAGTAACCGATGTACAAATGGAAATGTTCCAAGAAATTCTACAAATTGAAATCTCTGAAATGGATAAAAATAGTAGTGGGACATTTATCGATCGAATGAAAGATGATACCCAAGATATTATTAATATTTTCTCTGATTTAATTAACTATTTTATCGATTTTCTTTCTAATGTGGGAATATTAGTTGCATCTTTTTTTGTCAGTATTCCCATGTTTTTCTACTTTTTAATAACCTCTTGTATTATTGGATATATTAATCGAAAACAAAGAAATATTTATTATGAAAGAAGTAAAACCTATCGAAGAATTAGAGAAAGAACAACTGGTTTAGCTTCAGAATTTATTAGAGGTCTTCGTGATGTAAAATTATTAAATGGAAAAGAAGGAATCTTAAAACAGACCAAAAAAGAAATAGATAGGGTAAATCAAGAACGAATTTCCATGGAAAAAACAAGCTGGAAATTTCGTTTTCTAGCAAATAATGTAAGAGATTTTTTTGATGTTATTTTTATATTTTTAGGAATCATTCTAGTATCTCATAAAAGTCTAACCATCTCTAGCTTTTTAGTTTTACACATGTATCGAGGAAGAATTGAAAACTTATTAGAGTTTTATAATCGTTTTATCGATTTAATAAAAAGATATAACTTAAGTGCAACGAGAGTATATGAAGTACTAGGAACTTACTTTAAAAAGGAACCAAAAACAGGAAAACAATTATCGTCTGTAATAGGAAAAATAGAATTTCAAAAAGTAAGTTTTGCTTATACAGAAGAAGAGGTATTAAAAAATATTAGCTTCACAATCAGTCCAGGAGAAAGAGTAGGTTTTGTGGGAGCAAGTGGAAGTGGAAAAAGTACTATCTTTTATTTATTAACAAGGTTATATCCATTAGAAAAAGGGAAAATATTAATAGATGGAATTGATATTCAAGAAATATCGAATCAATCTTTAAGAAGTAATATTTCCTTAATCACGCAAAATCCTTATATTTTTAATTTTACAGTATTAGAAAATTTAAAGATAGCAAACCCTAATCTAACGAAAGAAGAAATAATAGAAGCATGTAAGAAAGCAGAAATTTATGATAAAATTAGTGAATTAGAACAAGGATTTGACACCATTGTAGGAGAAGGTGGAGTAACGTTATCAGGAGGAGAAAAACAACGTCTAGCTATTGCTAGAAGTTTACTGAAAAAAAGTAACATTTTACTTTTTGACGAAGCCACTAGTTCTCTGGATAATATGACGCAAGATAAAGTACAAAAGGCAATTTATGGATTAGATCGTAATAAGACCATTCTAATTATTGCACATCGTTTATCAACAGTAGTACATTGTGATAAAATAGTGATGCTAGAAAAAGGAAAAATAATAGATATTGGAACACATCAAGAATTACTAAAAAGATGTAAACAATACCAAAATTTATTTCAATATGAAGAAGTAAAAAAGGATGAAAAAGATGAAATTAAGTAAAAGAAAAAGGTTTCCTCCAATGAATAACCATTTTTCTTTTTTCATACACTAAAATAGGTGATGAAATTGAAAATAGATGTAAAAAAGTTACTTTATCATATTTTTATTCCGGTATTTTTAGGTAGTTTCATTGGTTTTTTGACAGCATCTTCTAATAATTATGCAGATTTAAATCAACCAGCTTTTGCTCCACCTGGTATTGTTTTTCCTATTGTTTGGACCATTTTATATATTTTAATGGGAGTATCTAGCTATCTAATTTCTCAAACAGATTCCAATCAAAAAGAGGAAGCTTTACTGCTCTATGGAGTTCAGTTATTGGTAAATTTACTATGGAGTATTTGGTTCTTTCTACTAAAGTGGTATTTATTCTCTTTCTTCTGGATTATACTCTTAATTGGCTTAGTAGTTTGGATAATCATCAAATTTTATCACATTTCAAAACCAAGTGCCTACCTACAAATTCCTTATCTTCTTTGGCTAATCTTTGCAGCAATTCTAAATTTAGCAGTGTATCTCTTGAATCGATAAAAAAGTACTGATTGATGTGAACATCATTTAGAGATGCGAATAAAAAAGCAAAATCAAGGGCGAACGAATTGAGTCTATCTAGACCCTTGATTTTACTTTGTAATTATAACATTTCTTAACTTTCTCTTGCCTTTTTAGAAGAAATGTAGTATAATATGAGCTATTTAAAGGAAAAGGGGAGATGGAAATGAAAATTAAAAATTTAAAATATACTTTAAGTGCTATTATTTTTGCAATACCAATTACTTTATCAGCATGTGGAAATCAAGAACAGTTATCTAAAGTAGACGTTGCTTCTTTAGAACAAGAAATTGCTAATCTAGAAGAAGAAAAAGCAAATCTAGAAGAGAAAAATGCAAATTTGGAAGAAGAAAATGCACGACTAAGGGATAATTTAGAACAGAAATATAATGAGGAACAACCTGAAGAAATAAAGGAGGAACAACCTGAAGAAATAAAAGAAGATACTTCAAACAAAGAAGAAACAACCGAAATTCCCGAAAAAACTGATTTAAAAGGAAATTATCAAGGAGAATACGATACTCAAATAACGGAGTATGGAGAAAAATGTTTTATTCAATTAAAAGAAAACATTTCTAAGGAAGCAATCCAAGAAATTATTGATTTCTTAGAGGAAAATAAATCTCGAATAAAAGAATTAACACTAACGGGAAATATGGATTACTTTGTAAATCGAAATAAAGTAGAAGTAGATAAAGATTTATTACAAAAGATATCTGAATTAGAAAGTATAGTATCTTTAACTTTAGATTATGTTAAAAATCCAGATTTATCAAGTATAGCAAATTTAAAAAAATTAAATAATTTGACTTTATGTAAATGTGATTTTATAGATTTAGAAACTTTAAAATCTTTTCCAAGCTTAACATCATTACATTTTTTTAGTTGTGATATTGAGGATGTAAAAGCAATATCTGAAATAACAGAATTAAAAACCTTAGGTATCTATGATGTGGGACAATATAACCATTCATTAAAAAATCTAAATTCTTTAGCGAATTTAAAAAAACTAAAAGTTTTGAGTTTATGTGGCGATAATTTAAAAGATATTTCTGATTTAGAAGACTTAACGGGATTATATTTCTTATCTTTAAATATGAATGAAATAGAAGATGTATCCCCTCTTGTAGAAGCGAAAGAATTAAAGTTCTTAGATCTAAGTGAAAATCCTATATTAAACCTAAGTATATTAGGACTCTTGAGAAATGATCCACCATCATATCTAGAAATCGTTTTATCAAGTGATGCTAATATATCTGAATTAGAACCATTGATAGAAACATTTAAAGAAAATTCAGTTGCAGTATATATAGATAATAATCTAAAACTAGAAGACTACTTCTTAAATCAACAAGAAACTACATTAAAAAAAGAGCTAAAATAAGAAAATATAGAAAATTAAAAACGACCAGATGAAAAGACTTTTTCCAATAAACGTTGCTTTTCTAAGACATTTATGCTAGAATAACTATCAGTAATGGAGGAGATTTCATGCAAACTGTATTATTAATAATATCCATATTATTAATTGTTATTGTACTTTTACAGAGCAACAAAGCAGAAAGTGGAGCACAAATTATTAGTGGTGGAAACTCTGATTTATTTTCCAATCGAAAAGAAAGAGGAAGTGAACTAGTAATTACTAGAATTACTTTTGTACTAGGAATGAGTTTCTTTATCATTAGTTTAATTATGGAATTTATTTAAAAAGAAGTGCCGGTAAGGTACTTTTTTTATTGTAGAAAAGGAATTTTTACCCTATAATAGAAGTAGAAAGTATGGTGGAAAGTATGGAAGAACAAATCCTAGAAATACTAAATAGAAAAAATAAAGCTCTTGATTTAGAAGAACTAAGATATATTTTAGAACTAAGAGAACCAGAAGAATTCCAGAAATTAATAGAAACAATTAATAAAATGTGTGATGAATACACAATTTATCGAACCAATAAAAATAGATATATGACATTTGATAGAAGCCCTTTCAAAAAAGGAATTTTGAGAGTTACCAAAAAAGGTTATGGTTTTGTAGAATTACCAGATGAAGAAGATATTTATATCAATATAGATAACATGAATGGAGCTTTACATAATGATTTAGTAGTAGCAGAAATAATTGGTAGAAAAGAAAAAAATAAATTAGAAGGTAGAATTCTAAGAATCTTAGATAGAAATCTCGAATTTTTAGTAGGAGAATTTTATTGGGAAAATGACCAAGGACATTTGATATTAGATGAAGAAAAATTAAAGATGAATGTGGTGATCAACAAAGAAAATGCCCATAAAGCAGTAGATGGACATAAGGTTCAAGTGCGATTATTAAAACAGATAAATGAAAACACCTATCAAGCAGAAGTCGTTAAAATATTAGGTCATAAAAACGATCCAGGGGTAGATATTCTATCCATTGTCTATAAATATAATATCAATGATACTTTCCCAGAAGAAGTAATAGAAGAATTAAAACAAATTCCAAGTGAAGTAAAAGAGGAGGAATTAAAAGGAAGAAAAGATTTTAGAAATGAAGTAATATTTACGATTGATGGAGATGATACCAAAGATATTGATGATGCAATCTCTATCAAAAAACTAATAAACGGAAATTATCAATTAGGAGTACATATTGCAGATGTCAGTTATTACATCAAAGAAAATACAGCTCTAGACATCAATGCTATGGATCGTGGAACTAGTGTTTATTTAGTAGATCGTGTAATTCCTATGATACCCCATCAATTATCGAATGGAATCTGCTCGTTAAATGAAAAGGAAGATCGATTAACCATTTCTTGTGTAATGGAAATAGACTTAACAGGAAATGTAGTAGATTATGATATCTGTGAAAGCGTCATAAGATCACGCAAGAAAATGACCTATCAAAATGTGAATAGTATTTTAGAAAAAAATATCATTCCAGAAGGCTACGAAGAGTTCGTTACAGATTTAAAAATGATGCAAGAATTAGCAGAAATTTTGAGAAAGAAAAAAATACAGAGAGGTTATTTAGATTTTGATGTAGATGAAGCAAAAATAATAGTAGATGAAAAATGTCATCCTACAGAAATTAAGATTAGAGAAAGAGGAACAGGAGAAAATCTAATAGAAGATTTTATGATTGCTGCAAATGAATGCGTTGCTACCCACATTTTTTATATGGAACTTCCTTTTATCTACCGTATCCATGAAATTCCAAAAGAGGAAAAAATTCATGATTTCTTATCTTATATTGGAACTTTAGGTTATAGTTATAAAGGAAATTTAAAAGATACAACTCCGAAAACCATCCAAGGATTAATTGAATTTCTAAAAGATAAAAAAGAATTTAAAATTTTATCTAGCCTTCTTCTTCGCAGTATGCAAAAAGCCGTATATAAAAAAGAGAATTTAGGACACTTTGGTTTGGCAAGTAAGTGTTATACCCATTTTACTTCTCCGATTAGAAGATACCCAGATACGACCGTACATAGACTTCTTCGAACCTATTTATTTCAACATGATTTATCCGAAGAAACCATTAACCATTGGGAAGATAAACTAGATATGATTGCTGAAATTGCTTCCAGCCGAGAAAGAGCTTCTGTGAATTGTGAAAGAGAAGTAGAAGATATGAAAATGGCAGAATATATGGAAGATCATATCAATGAAGAATTTGAAGGAATGATTTCTGGAGTAACCAATTTTGGAATTTTTATCCAATTAGATAATTTAGTAGAAGGGCTATGTCGTTTTACCGACTTACCAGAATTTTTCCATTATGACGAAAAAACAATGTCTGCAGTAGGAGAAAAAACCAAAACGAAGTATGCCTTAGGAGATCGAGTACAAATTAAAGTCATAAGAGCATCCAAAGAAGAACAGATCATTGATTTTGAAATTCTTAAAAAAATAGGAGAATAAATATTTAGTGAAGTATGAAAAAAGTAGTTGTAAGAAAATATTTATTAATAACAGTAACATTATTAACTTTAATCAGCATAATGACCGTTTATTCCACCAGCAAAATATGGAATAAATTTGCAGAACGAGAAGCAAAAGAAGAAATTAAGGAAAAAGAAAAAGTCATAGAAAAAGATAAAAAACTATCTTTCGTAATGGTTGGTGATAGCTTAATTCATGAAGCGGTATATGCAGATGCTTATCAAGATGGAAATTATGATTTTAAACCAATGTTAGAAGAGATGAAACCAATTATTTCTTCTTATGATTTAGCATTTTATAATCAAGAATCTATTTTAGGAGGGAAAGAATTAGGCTTGTCTACTTATCCAAGATTCAATTCTCCTTATGAGGTAGGAGATGCCTTTTTAGATGCCGGTTTTGACCTAGTTTCTTTAGCAAATAATCATACTTTAGATCGAGGAGAACAAGCAATTCGAAATTCCTTAGCTTATTGGAAGAATCAAAATGCAATTACGGCTGGTTCTTATGAAAGTGAAGAAGATAGAAATCAAATTAGAATGTATGAAAAAAATGGAATCACTTATGCCTTATTTTCTTATACATATTGGACCAATGGTTTAAAAATCCCAGATGGGAAATTATATTTATTAAATCGTTATGATGAAGAAACCGTCAAACAAGATATTGAAAAAGTAAGAGATCAAGTAGATGTCATAATGGTATCAATGCATTTTGGAAATGAATATGAACATAATCCTAGTGGAGAACAAAGAAAAATTGCTTCTTATTTAGCTAGTTTAGGAGTAGATATTATTATTGGTCATCATCCTCATGTAGTACAGCCAATTGAGTTTATTGACAATACCTTAGTAATCTACTCTTTAGGAAACTTCCTTTCTGCCCAAAGAGGAATTGAAAGGTTAACAGGATTAATGGTATCTTTAGATATTATCAAAGATAAAGATACGAACGAAATTTCTTTAGAAAATATTCAAGCAGAATTAACTTATACATATAGTGATAATGAAAAAGATGGTAGAGGTAATTTTAAAGTATATCCATATACCAAATTAACAGAAGAAATTTTACCAAATTATGAAACCTACTACCAAAAATATATGGATATTGTAGTTCATAATGATAGTAGAATTGGAAAGAGTGATTACAGTGGAAATCTTAAATAGAGTAGCAAGACATGATTATTTTATAGAAGAAGAAATAGAATGTGGGATTGTTTTAACGGGAACCGAAATAAAATCCATTCGAGAAGGAAAAGCCAATATTAAGGATAGTTATGCGATTATTAAAAAAGGAGAAATCTTTCTTTTAAATATGTTTATTAGTCATTATAAAGAAGGAAATATTTTTAATCATCAAGAAACAAGAACCAGAAAGTTATTAATGCATAAATCAGAAATTAGAAAATTAGAAAATAAAGTAAAATTAGAAGGGTATACGTTAATTCCATTAAAGGTATATTTTGTAAAAAATAAAGCTAAAGTTTTAATAGGGGTTTGTAAAGGAAAAAAGAACTTTGATAAAAGAGAGTCTTTAAAGGAAAAGGATCAAAAAAGACAAATAGAAAGATTACAGAAAAATATTTATTAAGAAAAAATATTGAAGGAATTTGATTTGTGTGTTATAATGAGCACACAAAGACATGGGGCTGCTTTGGTTTCGACAGGATTAGTGGAACAAGAATGGCAAGTAGATGGCAATCTTAAAATGCATCAGTTAAATATAACTGGAAACAATTACTCAATGGCTTACGCTGCTTAATAATAAGCACATAGCGTAGCGCTTCTTATGAAATCTTACCTGTGGATTTTTTAAGAGGCTCGATTTTAGCAGGTTATATTACTAGGATGTCTATAATAGTAATGAATAAGATAGACTGGTTATACCAACATTCGTTAACTAGTTTTTGGTATAATGAAATTGTGTAGTTAACTAAACTTGTAGATATTCTTGAAGATCTAATTTTGGACAGGAGTTCGATTCTCCTCAGCTCCACCAGATAGATACCAAACTCGGAAAATCCGAGTAAAAATAGAAAATGGCTTGTAAAAAAGTCGTTTTTATGTTATTATAAATATGTCAAGGAAACTTGCATAAAATAAAAAAGGATACATTTGATTGCAGGAATCAGATGTTATCCCTTATTGGATTTCATCTGAAATCAACGATTGTTGAAATCAGATGTTTTTATTATCTAAATAGTAAGGTGACTACTATGAAGAATAATAGCAGGATTATAATAAATAGAGATGCTTCTCTTTTTGTCATAATGAACCACCACCTTTCTTTTATCTTTTGATAATTGAAAGGGAAAACACCTGATATATTTCAAATGTATCCATGAATATTATGTCAAACAAACGTTCTTTATACAATGGAAATTGATACTAAATTTGTCAATTTAGAAAACACACTTGCTAATTGGCATCCAATATGCATAAAAACCTAATGCTTATTTTAAATTGCACTAAATGTGTGATATATAATATTACTAAGTTACTTGTTAGGAGGGTTAATGTGAGTACTAAGGATATGTTACTAAAATTAAGACAAAAAATTACTGAATTGGAAGATAAAGAAAAATCATCAACAACAATTTCTCTACCTAAAGTTATCGATATTCATTTAAAAAATAATTTGCCAGAAGAATTTCAAATTAAAGATTTAAATAGTTCTAAATCAATTGATTTAAATGATAAAGTTGATGAATTTATTGATTGGTACTTTAAAAATATGGTAAAAGGACATTACAGTGGTATAGATGAATACAATAAACCTCGTGAAATGAGAAACTTTATTGAGAAAATGGCTATATGGTATGAACTTAGATATCCTGATTATGAAATAAATCGATTGATGTATTGTGAAGGTCAAGAAGATAAAGAAATTAGTGACATAATGTTTAAGAAAAACAACTATATAAATGCCTTGGTTGATGATCATTCAGATGTTAGAGTATTTGATTGGGATGAGTTTTACAATACAAATTCATTTATACAATCTTTGCCATGTAATGAAAGAGCCTTTTTTCAAATAGAGGAATATAAGAATTTAAGATATAATGATAAAATAAGAATTGGTCTGACATCTACTGGGATAATTAATCATCTTACTGGCTTTAATTTTCTATTATGGAGCACTCCAGATAAAAATCCAAATGAAATATTTATAGGTAAGCATATTACAGAGGCTTTACCAATTATGAAAGAAATGTGTGGTAATAGAGATGCTATTGAAGGATTAGAAAACGCTATTATGAGAATTGAAAATAAAAGAATACAAAAAGAAGAAATGTTAAATTGTGTTATGTATAGGATAATAGAACGTGGTGGAAATAGAATTGGACCTAGAAGAGCATTCCTATTTGCTAAGGAATTTGGTAAAAATATTGATATTCCAATGATGTATGCAGTAGATCGTACTGATCCAGGATTAAGGATATTTGTTAATGAATATGTTAAAGCTGGTGGTTCCAAAGATTTAAAGTGTTATGTAGGTTATTTTGGAAGAACAAGTAAAAAT
>CANRPT010000037.1 GCA_947632565.1 uncultured Bacilli bacterium
TTTATTAAAAATATCCCTATGATTTAATTTAAAATTAAATTTGCTCAAATTTTTTTCGTAAAAAACCGAAACTCAAAGCATATTTTACTTGATTTTTCGAAGAATTAATGATATTATTGAATGGCTATATTGAATTAATATAGATTCGATTAGTGGGAAGCAAGGCGAAATGCGGATAGCTATTTGGACCACTCACGAAGACAAAAATTTATAGGAGGTGTTTTTCGTGGCAAAAGAAGTTGTAAAGAAAATTAAATTACAAATTGCTGCTGGGAAAGCTACACCTGCTCCACCAGTTGGAACAGTTTTAGGACCTGCAGGAATTAATTTACAAGATTTTTGTACCAAATATAATGATGCAACTAAAGATAAGATGGGTGATATTTTACCAGTTGAAATTTCTGTTTATGATGATAGAAGTTTCGATTTCGTAATTAAAACTCCACCTGCAGCATTCTTAATTTTGAAGGCTGCTAATGTGAAGAAGGGAAGTAGTAAAGGATCTAACGAAATTGTTGGAAAGATTACAACAAACCAATTAAGAGAAATTGCAGAAACAAAGCTACCTGATTTAAATGCTTACACAGTAGAAGAAGCAATGAAGATTGTTGCTGGTACTGCTCGTAACATGGGAATCGAAGTAGTAGATTAATAAAAGGTATATTTATGTGGGAGGATCCGCTCTCCGACTAGACAATATCCGAATCCAATGATTATTGGAAAAACCACATAAGGAGGAAAAGAAAGTGAAACAAAGAGGAAAGAAGTATGTTGAAGCAGCTTCTAAGATAGAAAAAGGGAAATCTTATTCAAAAGAAGAAGCAGTAAAATTAGTAAAAGTTACTTCACCTAGTAAGTTTGATGCTACTGTAGAAGTAGCGGTAAGACTAAATTTAGATACCAAAAAGTCTGATCAACAATTAAGAGGAGCTATCGTACTTCCTCATGGAACAGGAAAAACAAAAAAAGTTTTAGTTGTTGCAAAGGGAGAAAATGCTAATAAAGCAAAAGAAGCAGGAGCTGATTTTGTAGGAGATACGGACATGTTAGAAAAAATTGAAAAAGAAAATTGGTTCGATTTCGATGTTATGATTGCTACTCCTGATATGATGCCTTTACTTGGTAAACTAGGAAAAGTTTTAGGACCAAAAGGATTAATGCCAAATCCTAAAACAGGAACAGTTACTACAGATGTAGTAAAAGCTGTAAATGATGTAAAAGCTGGACGTGTTGAATATAGAACAGATAGTTTTGGAAATGTGCATAGTATCATTGGAAAAGTATCTTTTACAGAAGAACAATTACTAGAAAACTTAGATAGTTTTATGTCAACGATTTTAAAAGTAAAACCTTCTAGCGTAAAAGGGGATTATATTAAAAATATCGCTATTACAACTACTATGGGTCCTGGAATTAAAATTTCATTAAATTCTTTTGACAAATAGTAATTCGTAATATATAATAATAGTAATTTATTGGTGCCATAGACAGCAGGTCAAAAAGTAAATCCTGCCGAGGACTTGATGAAAGTTAAAAAAAGTCCTTGTCTTACAAGGACTTTTTTGTGGCATCCCTAAATGAAAAGAAATGATAGGAGGTGTACGTGGTGGCAAATGTAAATATTCTTGCAAAGAAACAAGAAATTATCGATGAAGTAAAAGCAAAAGTAGAAGAAGCTACAACTGTTGTTTTATTTGATTATCGTGGTTTAACAGATAATGAATCAAAAGAATTAAGAATAAAACTTCGTGATGCTGGAGCTGATTATAAAGTATATAAAAATACTTTAATGGCTAGAGCTTTCAATGATTTAAAAATTGATATCACTTCTAGTTTAGAGGGACCAAGTGCTTTTGCTTATGGTAGTGATGCAATTGCGCCAATTAAAGTTTTAACAGAATTTGCGAAAACTCACCCAGCATTAATTTTAAAAGTAGGGATTGTGGATGGAGAAGTATCTGACCAAAAACAACTTGCAGAACTTGCAAAGATTCCATCAAGAGAAGGTCTACTTACCATGTTAGCTGGAGGATTAATTGGTATTCCAAAGGATTTAGCAATCTGTTTAGACTTATATGCAAAACAAAAAGAAGAAAATTAATAATATAAAAATAAGGGAGGAAATGAAAAATGGCTAAATTAACCAAAGAAAGCTTTATTGAAAGCTTAAAAGAAATGAGTCTTTTAGAAATTAAAGAATTAGTAGATGCAATGAAGGAGGAATTTGGAGTAGATCCATCTAGTGTAGCAGTAGCTGCACCAGTTGCTAGTGGAGCTGCTAGTGAAGATGAAGGAAGTGCTACTGTTTCTGTAGTAATTACAGATGCTGGAGCAGGAAAAGTAAATGTAATCAAAGTAGTTCGTGAAATTACTGGATTAGGATTAAAAGAATCTAAAGACATTGTTGATGCTAATGGAACAGTCAAAGAGAACGTTTCTAAAGATGAAGCTAACGAAATTAAAGCTAAGCTTGAAGAAGCTGGAGCTACTGTTGAATTTAAGTAAGAAAAATAAAATAGAGGAAGCTATTTAGAATAGTTTCTTTTTTTCTTGTTTCTTGTGCTTTTTGCCTATTTATGCTATAATATGTCCTAATAAAAAGAGGGGATTTTATGAATATTGTTCAAATTGCAGAAGAAGGATTAAAAGGAAAAGATTGGACTTTAGAAGAACAGGCTAAATATATCTATCATATTAGTTGTGAATATTTCACCTATGATACCAGATATTATTTTGCAAATAAAGATTGCAAAGAAAAAATAATAGCAAGAAAAATCAATTTAGAAAAATTAGAGGATAATCGTGTGGTTTGTACTTCGCATGCAAGAGAAGTTTGCATTCCCTTACTAAATTTAATTGGAATAGAGGGAACTGTAATAGATGTCAAAACACATGGTAAAGTAAGATTTTACATCAATCAAGAACCATATATCATGGATGCAGCAGGTGTTTTAGATTTTATGAGAGTAAAACTAAAAAGAAATACAAGAGGATTTTATCCAGAAAATAGAAGAATGGAATATGATAATCAAAATAATCCACAAGTAAAAGCAATGGATCAAAAAATTGGTTATATTCAAGAAGATTACTTTCAAATCGAAAAGGAAATTTACTGTGGAATGACAGAGGACGTTACTACGAAAATGCATCGTATCCAAGAATTTTTAAGAAATCATCCTCAAATTGTATCTTATAATGATGCCATGAAAACAATTTCTTATTTAGAACAGTATTTATTAAAGAATTTTGATTATGAAAAAATGAATGAAATAGAATTATTTCAAGATTTACAAGGAAATTGGGATATGGAAAAAGTATTTTTGATAGAAGAAAGCTTAAAAACAACTTATTTCTTACTAAAAGAAGTAGAAAACACCTATACTTTTCAAGAAATATCAGAAGAACAAGCAAATCAAGAAATGAGAACGCATCGAGGTTGGAATCGCAATTTATTATTTCGTTAAAACAATATGACAAAACTGTAAGAAAGAAGCAATGCTTTTTTCTTTTTTTCTATCTAAAGTGTGTTATAATGATAATAGGAGAATGAAAAAATGAAAAAGAAAATATCGGATTATGATTTAAAAGGAAAGAAAGTAATCATTCGTGTGGATTTTAATGTTCCTATGAAAAATGGGATTATCTTAGATGAAAATAGAATAAAAGAAAGTTTAAAAACAATTCAATATGCCATTCTTCATCAGGCAAAAGTAATTTTATTATCCCACTTGGGTAGAATAAAAGAAGAAAGTGATTTAGCTAAAAATTCTTTAAAACCAGTAGCAACGTCCTTAGAAAATCTATTAGAGACAAAAGTAATTTTTTTACCAGTGAATGTTGGAAAACAAGTGGAAGAAACAGTTGCGAATCTAAAAGAAGGAGAAGTTTTATTATTAGAAAATACTCGTTATCAAGATTTAGATGGCAAAAAAGAAAGTAATAATGATCCACAATTAAGTACCTATTGGGCATCTTTAGGAGATATTTTTATTAATGATGCTTTTGGAACGATTCATAGAAGCCATGCTTCAAATGTCGGAATTGCCTCTCATTTATCAAATGGAATTGGATTTTTAGTAGAAAAAGAATTAAAATATCTATCCCTATTAGACCATCCAACAAGACCATATATGGTCATTTTAGGAGGAGCTAAAGTATCCGATAAAATTCATGTGATTGAAAATTTAGTACAACAAGCGGATTATTTATTGATAGGTGGAGCAATGGCTTTTACATTTTTAAGAGCCAAAAATTTAGAAGTGGGAAAATCATTGGTCGAAGAAGAGTGGATTCCTTTCTGTCAAGAAATATTAGCAAAGTATAAAGATAAAATACTGTTACCAGTTGATATTTCAGTATCAGAATCGATAGAATCTCCTCATTATTTAGAAAAAACAGTAGAAGAAATAAAAGAAAATGAAATAGGATTAGACATAGGAATACAAACGATAGAAAAAATGAAAGAAATTTTAAAAAGTGCGAAAACGGTTGTATGGAATGGCCCTTTAGGATATTATGAAAAAGAAGAATATCAGAAAGGAACTAAAGAAATTTTATCATTTTTAACAGAACATCAAATTCCTACTATTTTAGGAGGAGGAGATATTGTAGCTGCCAGTAGAACCCTTGGATATTTTGAAAAAGTAACTCATGCTTCTACAGGAGGAGGAGCAACTTTAGAATATTTAGAAGGAAAAAAGCTACCAGGGTTAGAAATAATCCAAGATAAAGAGTAAGGAGTAAACATGAAGAGTCTGAAAAAAAATAGTATTATTTTATTCATTATTACAGTAATTGTGTTAGTATGCGTATTAAAAGATGACTTTTTTAATATTGTGGATACCTTGAATCATGCTAATCTTTTTTGGATTTTTATCGCATTAATCAGTTTTTTTATTGGAATTGCTTTTGAAGCAAGAGCATATCAGGAAATCATTGAAGAATATCAATACCAATATTCTTTTCGGAAGTCTTTTAAAATGTTACTAATTACTAAATTTTTTAATGGAATTACCCCCTTTTCTTCGGGAGGACAACCAATGCAAATTTATTTATTAAAAAAAGATGGAATTCGCTTAACGAAAGCAACCAATATCATTATTCAAAATTTTATTATTTATCAAGCCGCTTTAGTAACTTATGGATTAATTGCCATTGGAATCAATTATTATTTTCAATTCTTTGAAAAAGTAGTCTTATTAAAACATTTAGTGATGTTTGGATTTTTCATGAATACCTTGGTCATGATTGGATTAATTATTGTAAGTTTTAGTAGTAAGTTTAACCATTTTATGGTGGAAAAAGGAATTTCTCTTTTAGCAAAATTAAAACTTGTGAAAAATAAAGAAGAAAAATTAGCTACCTGGAGGGAAAAAGTAGATGACTTCCATGAAGGAGCAGAATACTTGAAGAAAAATAAAATGCTTTGTCTTCGTACTTTCCTTTATAATATGATTTATTTAACTTGCAATTATGGAATGCCATATTTCGTATTTTTAGCTTTAGTAAATCAATCATCTCTTCCTTCCCTTCCCCTTACCCCATTAACTGCTATTTGTAGCTCTGCCTATGTCTTAATTATTGGCTCTTTTGTACCAATTCCTGGAGCAAGTGGAGGAATAGAATATGGCTATTTAAGATTTTTTGGTAACTTTATGGGTGGAACTTTATTAAAAGCATCACTATTGATTTGGAGAACAATTTCTTATTATATCCCAATGTTAATAGGGGCAATTTTGTTTAATACTAGACTGAAAGAAGGAGAAAACAAATGAGAATTGGAATATTTACAGAAACCTATGCGCCTTATATTAGTGGTTTAGTAACTAGTGAAATGATGTTAAAAAAAGGATTAGAAAAATTGGGACATGAGGTCTATGTGGTGACAGCAAACTTAGAAAATTTTCGGTATGAATATGAGGAAGAGGAACATGTTTTAAAAATTCCAGGAATTAAAACCGGAATTTATGATTCCAGATTAACTGCAGTTTATCCCTTAAAGGCAGTAAATCGTATTAAAAGTTGGAATTTAGATGTCATTCATTCTCAAACAGAATTTGCGATTGGCACCTTTGCTAGACTGTTAGCTTATCAATTAGATATTCCTTTGGTTCATACCTATCATACCATGTATGAGGACTATATACATTATATTACCAAAGGATATTTCAATAAATCTAGCAAAAAAATAGTGGAATATTTAACTTTATTTTACTGTGATAAAACCGCAAGTGAATTAATTGTTCCAACCAAAAAAACATATGATTTATTTAAAGAAAAGTATCAAGTAGATAGAAATATCCATATCATTCCAACCGGAATTGAATTAGAAAGATTTTATCAAGAAAATATTGATAGTAAAGAAATAAAAAAATTAAAGAAAAAGCTAAAAATTACCAAAGATGACTTTGTTTCAATTTTTATTGGTAGATTAGGGAAAGAAAAAAATGTAGTCTTTCTTTTGGAAGTAATGAGAGATTTAGTACCAAAACTTCCTCATTTAAAATTATTAATTGTAGGAGACGGACCGGATTATCAAGAATATCAAGATTTAATCAAAAAATATAAGATAGAAAATCATGTTATTATGACAGGAAAAGTTGCTTGGGAGGAAGTGCCTTTCTATTATCAATTAGCAAATATCTTTTTAACTGCTTCTAAAACAGAGACACAAGGTTTAACAGTAATTGAATCTATGGCTTCTAGTTGTCCTCCTGTTTGTATCGATGATGAAAGTTTTCAAAATGTAGTAATTGATGGATTAAATGGAAGAATTTTTAAAACAAAAAAAGGATGTAAAGAGATTATTACAGAACTATATCATGATCCCAAGATGGTAGTAAAACTTGCTCATCAAGCAAGAATTAATTCAGAACGATACAGCTCTAAGTATTTTGCAGAATCGGTTTTAAAAGTATACGAATACGCAATTGAACACAAAAAGAATCGACTTGGTCTTCTTGGAAAAATTGTAGATAAAGTAAAGGAAGCTAAAAATGAAGTGGATCATAAGTAACCGAAAAAGACACTTATTTACCAAAATAGATTTAGATATCCTAGAAAAGATTGAATTACAAAGATTCATCTGATTTTATGTTCATCTAATTCACAATTAACCTACTTGAAAAAAATTACGATTTAGGATGATAAAACGTAAATGAAATGGATGAAATTACCTATTTAAAAGAAAATTAAATTCTTATGATTGCATATGAACCAGCTTGGCAATTCGAAGTGGATTTGTTCCAGAAATAAGTGAAATAAAAACAAAAATCCAATTCATAAAGACAAAAATTGTAGGAAAAGAACCAATTGTGTTATAGGAGAGAGTGTGAGTGTAAAAACAATAAAAGAGTTAGAAACAATATCTCAATTAGGTGGATATTTAATTGGCAGTGTTAGTTGTGATATGGTTACATTTCCAAAAATAATAGAGGTGATAAAATGATATTAAATATTTTGAATGATATCTGGAATTCTTTAGAAGAACTTTCTGATAATTTCTATGATTTTATCATGGAAAATTTTAATCAACCATTTTTATGGATTTTCATTGTTGTCATATTTTTAGTTATTTTTTCCTGGGGAATTTCGAAATTTCCAAATAAATGATAAAATTCGACAAATCTTTACATATCTTGTCAATTTTTGCTGTATCAATTTGTTGATTCTTATTGTATAATGATACTTGCGTGGAGTACGAAAGGAGAAAATATGAAAAAAATCAGAGTACTTATGATCGATGATAATATCGAGTTAGTAAGCATGATTAAGGAGTACTTTAATAATCACGCTAGTATCGAAATAGTATTAGAAGCAAACGATGGAGAACAGGGAATTTCTTTAGCAAAGAAACATCAAGAAGATTATGATGTGATATTACTAGATTTAATTATGCCAAAGAAAGATGGAGTATATGTTTTAGAAGAATTAAAGAAAGAAAATATTGATAAGAAAGTCATTGTCTTAACTTCTTATAATGCCCAGGACATGATTCGTAAAGTATCAGAATTAGGAGTGAATTATTTCATTTTAAAACCATTTGAATTATCTGACTTAGAAAAAAGAATTGAGGATTGTGGAGAAGAAAAAGATTATGGAAATACTTCGATTGATATCTATCATAATAACTTACAGATTTCGATTACAAAAATCTTACATGAATTAGGAGTACCTTCTCATATCAAAGGATATCAATATATCCGTGAAGGAATTTCTATTCTTTATGAAAAACCAGAAGTAATTGGGGGAATAACGAAAGAATTATATCCAGATATTGCAAATAAATTTGATACTACGGTATCCAGAGTAGAACGAGCAATTAGACATGCCATTGAAGTGAGTTGGAATCGTGGAGATTGGGATTTAATGGAAGAAATATTCGGTCACAGTGTAGATATCGATAAAGCAAAACCAACCAATTCAGAGTTCATTGTAACCGTTGCGGATAAATTAAGATTAGAATTTCAAAAAAATTATACCAAATAATTACTATAGTGAATTGCTATAGTATTTTTTTAGTTTTTATTGCAGAAAAAGAAATTTTCTTTTATAATAAAGAACTATACAAAAGAGGAGATTAGAATGTCAAAACAAGAATTAGAAATAAAATTAAAACAGATTTTAATGGAATTAGAATATTTGCAAGAGCAACAAGAAAAAAATGGGCAAGAACAAAAAGAATTAGAAAACTTTCAAATCTTAAAAGCAAATCAAGGATATTTCCTTTTTATGGTAGTAGCAATTACTTTAATAGCACTTCCTATCAGTATTAGTGTTTATTATTGGAAAAATCTTTCTCATATTTTACCATTTATCATATCACTAGGACTACTAGATGGTTTATTTCTCCTAGATATGAAAAAAACCAATCAAGATAGAAATCGTTATTTTGAACTTAATACCCTTACGAATCAAGAACTTTTAGAAAAAGAGAAAGAATTCAAAGAAAATCAAAATAGAATAGAAAAACAATTAGAAACCATTCAATCAAGATATGAAGAAATAAAAGCAAAACAAATGATATTAACAGAAACAGAAATGTTGGAAAAAGGAAAAACAAATTATGCCAATATTCACTTTTCACATGATGGTATAGAATCTATCACAATAGAAAAGCCAAAACAATTACAAAAAATACGATAAAAATAAAAAAGTACTAGCATTTTATACGTTTTATGATATACTAATAGTAGTTTTACAAAGAGAAAGAAGTAGTAATCAAATAATGATTGGTAAGAGAGTCTATGGTTGGTGAAAATAGATAATCTAGTTTGATGAACTTATCTTTGGAGTAAAATAGGGTGATTCCTTTATCAATAAGAGTGTATAAGTTTTACTTATAAAATAAGGTGGTACCGCGATTATTCGTCCTTAGATGAATCATCGCGTTTTATTTTGGAGGAATGATATGGAATATTTAGTTTGGTTTATCATCAGTTTTATTTTAATTGATGCGATTTATTCTTTTTTCTTTATTCGAAAAGCAAGAAGAAATAAGAAGATTCCTGCAGAAGCACAATATTTAATTTATCGATATCATTTGGATATAGAAAAGTTTAGTTATCGTAAATTTTTAAAAATAGTAGGATGGGTTACCAGTTTCGATATTGCTTTGGTGGCTACTTGTATAGGAGTAGTAGATCATGTAATCTGGCAAATATTATTTGGATTTGTGATTGTAATACCAGTAGCAATGTTATCTTTTCTACTATTAGGTAAATATTATCAGCAAAAACAGTTAAAGGATAATACCAAAGAATTAGAGAAAGAAAAAAAGTATTTGGCAAAAAAAGAAACAAAAGAGAAAAGAAAAGATCAAAGGAAAGGAAAGAAGAAAAATGGATAATATACAAAAAATACAAGAAAAATGGCAAACATACTGGGAAGAACATGGAATTTTCCATGCCAAAATTGATCAGAATAAGGAGAAATATTATTACTTAGTAGAATTTCCCTATCCAAGTGGGGCAGGACTTCATGTGGGGCATGTTCGTAGTTATACAGCACTAGATGTAATGGCAAGAAAAAAGAGAATGATGGGCTATAATGTATTATTTCCAATAGGATGGGATGCTTTTGGGGCTCCAGCCGAACAGTATGCTATCAAGAACCATATTCATCCCAGTTTAGCAGTCAAAGAAAATATTAAAACCTTTAAGTCTCAGATTCAAAAATTAGGAATTTCTTTTGACTGGACGAGAGAATTTTCTACGACAGATCCAGAATATTATAAATGGACACAGTGGCAATTCCTACAATTTTTTAAAAATGGAATGGCTTATAAAGCCAAGAAAAATATTAATTGGTGTCCAAAATGTAAAACTGGATTATCGAACGAAGACTCTAGTGGTGGAGTTTGCGAAAGATGCGGAACGAAAGTAGAACAGAAAGAAAAAGAACAGTGGATGCTACGTATGAGCGATTACGCAGAAGATTTAATTGACGGCTTAAAAGATACCGATTTTCAAGAAAGAACGAAATTAGCTCAAATCAATTGGATTGGGAAATCAACCGGTGCAGAAGTAGATTTCCCATTAAAAGAAGTAGAGGATCAGTTAACGATTTATACAACCCGTCCAGATACTTTATTTGGAGTAACTTTTATGGTAGTAGCACCAGAACATCCTTACATTGAAAAATACCAAGATCAAATTCAAAATATGGAGGAAGTAAAAGCTTATCGCGAACAAGCTAATAAGAAAACAGAATTTGAAAGAACACAATTAGTAAAGGAAAAAACCGGAGTAAAATTGCAGGGACTTACCGCAATAAATCCTGTCAATCAAAAAGAAATTCCTATCTATATTTCAGATTATGTCATGATGAATTATGGAACAGGAGCTATTATGGCAGTACCAGCTCATGATGAACGTGATTTTGAATTTGCAACAAAATTTGGAATTGATATCATCCCAGTCATTGAGAAGATGACAGGGGAAAAAAGAGAAAATGAAACCTTTAAAAAAAGTATTGTTGCAGTTTTATATCATCCAAAGACCGACAAATATCTAACCATTAATTGGCATGAAAAAGGAGGAAGATTATTTGTTGGCGGAACTAGAAAAGAAGAGGAAGATGCCCTTTCCTGTGCAATACGAGAAATAAAAGAAGAAACTGGGTATGTGGACTTTGTACTAAAAAGACAAACTTTTCCAGTAAATCATCATTATTTTGCTTATAATAAAGGAAAAGCTTTTGAGATAGATTTCGATGGATTTTTATTCGAATTAACTTCTGAAAAGAAAGAAGAAGTGAATCGTGATGAAGATGAAATATTTGACGTAGAGTGGGTTGATCAAGATACCATTTTAAAAGAAGTAAAAGATGAACTACATCAAACAATTTTTGAAAATGCACTTTCTCCAAAAGCATTTACAGAAGATGGAAAAATGATTCATTCTGAATTTTTAAATGGTATAGATAATAAGAAAGATTCTATTGAAAAAATGATTGCTTATTTGGAAGAAAAGAAATTTGGTCATCAAAAAACCAATTATAAACTACAAGATTGGATTTTTACTAGACAAAGATTCTGGGGAGAACCAATTCCACTAGTTTATTGTGAAGATTGTGGATGGGTAGCTGTACCAGAAGAAGAATTGCCAGTATTACTTCCAGATGTTGCAGAATATGAACCAACAGATGATGGAGAAAGCCCTCTAGCTAGAATTCCAGAGTTTGTGAATACCACTTGTCCTCATTGTGGAAAACCTGCAAAAAGAGAAACGGATACAATGCCAAACTGGGCAGGATCTTCTTGGTATTGGTTAAGATATATGGATCCTCATAATGAGAAAGAATTTGTATCTCGCCAAGCACTAGATTACTGGGGAAAAGTAGATTGGTATAATGGTGGAATGGAACATGCAACAAGACACTTACTATATGCAAGATTTTGGAATCAATTTTTATATAATCAGGGCTTAGTACCAAATAAAGAACCATTTAAAGTACGAGCTAGTCACGGAATGATTTTAGGAGAAGGCGGAGTCAAGATGAGTAAAAGTCTTGGTAACGTAATTAACCCAGATGACATCGTAGCAACTTTAGGAGCAGATGTTTTACGTACTTATGAAATGTTTATTGGAGATTATGAAAAAGAAGCTACTTGGAGTGAACAAGGATTAAATGGTTGCAAGAGATTTATTGATAAAGTAATTCGTTTAGGAGAAAAAGTAAATGATTCGGAGGAATATTCAAAAGAGATAGAATCTGATATTCACAAGACAATTCAAAAAGTAACGAATGATATTGATGAATTAAAATTTAATACAGCAGTATCTGCTTTAATGATTTTATTAAATAAAATGGAGAAAATGGACTCTATTTCTAAAAAGGATTATCGTACGTACTTAATGTTATTCAATCCAATCGCACCACATATGACAGAAGAATTAAATGAAATCTATCATTTAGGAAACCCTATCTGTGAATCTAGTTGGCCTACTTATGATGAATCTAAGTTAGTGGAAGAAGAAAAGAATATTGCTGTCCAAGTAAATGGAAAAGTAAGAGCAACAATTAAAGTACATATAGATGATAGTGATGAAGAAATCATGGGAAAAGCTTTGCAAGAAGAAAATGTGCAAAGACATATAGATGGAAAAGAGATTTTGAAGACTATCGTAATAAAAGGAAAAATTGTAAATATTGTAGTGAAATAATAAAAAATCTAGGAAACTAGATTTTTTAATCGTTACATTTTAAGTAAAGTGCACATATAAGTGCAATTGAGTAAAAAAAGTGTATTTTTAAAAGAAAATGCACT